>JABMRP010000406.1 GCA_013202535.1 Planctomycetota bacterium | reverse complement strand
CCCGTCGCTGCCCGTGACCGTCCACGTCACTCGGGCGTCGCGAAGATCGGCCGGCCCATAGTGGGCAACCTCGACCCGGCCGATGAACGTCTCGTCGGTGGTCCAGGTGTACTTCTTCATCCGCAACAGCGGCACGGTCTCGCAGCAGAACTGCCGCCACGCTTCGGGGGTGATCAGCCCCTTGGATTCCATGAACACGTTGAGAATGCCGACCAGTGCGGTACCCTGGCCCGGAAAGTCCTGGATGTCGAGCAACTGGAATCCACCGAAGTCCGGCGTTCTCAGGGCCGCCTCGATATCTTCGCGGTGGCAGAGGATCGACAATGCGCCCGAGGCTCGGACAAAATCGTGGGCCTGATCGAGCATACTCGCCGCACGGAGTCGCTCGCGGAAGATTTCCAGATTCCTGGCCCGCGTCACGCCGGTGTACTTCGGAATCTCGCGGAAGTCGGGAGAGACCTGGAACGACCCGTTCTCGTGACCGATCACCGGAACCGGAATGCCGGCGATCGACTCGCTGAAATCGACCATCGTCGAAGGCGAACGGTGTTCGATGTGGGGGTTGGGATAGTCACCCTGGAAGAACGCGCCTCGCACGGGCAGCGTTTTGCTCGTCTTGCAGGTGATCCAAAAGTCGTCACCCTCGGCCAGGCTGGGTGCCCAATGCATGTTGTTGGCCCCCTGGGCATAAAGGTGGCGAGGATCGATCTGTTGGTAATGGGCCACCATCTCGAACATGCCCGGGGTGCGGCCCAACTCGTTGCCGAGAGTGAACATGACAAACGACGGATGATTGCCGTAAGCCTTGAAAATCAGCTCGCCCTCGCGCTTGGCGTATTCGTAAAGCGACTTCTTTCTTAAGGTGCTTTCCACGTCGAGCCGGTCGATGTTGTGGATTGCCGTCGCCGCGTTTTCGGGTGCCGCAAACGCGCTACGTTTGTTCGGCACCTCCGGCTGCAAGTACATTCCCAACTGGTCGGCCGCCTCGAAGGCCGCGTCCGGCGGACACCACGAATGGAACCGGTAGTGGTTGATGCCGTACGACTTGGCGATAGACAAAACCCGCAGCCATCCGGCCTTGTCCATGGGCGGATAACCGGTCAGCGGGAAGAAGCAGCAATCGAGTTTTCCCCGCAGGAAGACCGGGCGGCCGTTGACGGTCAGCCGGTTCCGCTCCCTTTTGAAATCGCGCATACCGAAGCTGACGGACCGCCGGTCGCGGATCGGCTCACCGCCGGCCGTGGTTTCGAGATCGAGATTCAAGCGGAGCATGGCCGGTTGGAATTCATCCCAGAGTGGCACATCGTCGCCCGGCTGGTAGATGAACTCGACGACGTTCTCCCGCTCGGGGGCTTTGACCTCGATCGATTGCGTCGTGAAAGTCGACGGTTTGGCGACGTTGTAGCTCTCGCACCCCACCGTGATTCGGCCGGATGCAGCCCTGCCCGTGATGTTGCCGATCACCACGCGAATGATCGCCTGCTTCTTTTCGGCGTCCGGATAGACCTGCACGTCTTCCAGCCAGACCGGGGCGGTGGCGCGGAGTTCCATCTTGCCGACGATGCCGTTCCAGTTGGTCTGCGTCCGTTCGTCGACCGCGTGGGACGGACCGACTGGGGGCAACCGGGCGTTGTCGACCAGTACGGTGATCGCATGTTCGCCCGGCGTCATCGCCGCGGTCACGTCGAACAGTTGCGGGGCGCTGAGCGTGTCTTCCCCACCGCAGAACGTCCGGTCGACCCACACCCGGGTATTCTTGGATCGCTCCAACAGCAGTGTGATCCGCTTGCCCTTCCAGGAGTCGGGGATCCTCACTTGGCGCTGATACCAAGCCGGCCCTTTCCAATACCAAACACGGGAGAGCCGATCGATGCAGTGTTCGTCCTTCTTGATGCCCTTGTGGTTCTCGTCGGTGGTGCCGGGCAGTTGGACCGTGTCCTCGAACTCCAGTGCGAACCATTTTTCCGCGACGCCGATGTCTTCGGCGTCGAGACGGAATTTCCACGTCCCGGCCAACGGGATCGTCGTCTCATCCGCCATGGCGGACTTTGCGTGGCCGACAAGGAACGTCGCAAGCAGAAGCGATTGGATGAGTTGTTTCTTCATCATGGCGTATTCGCTGAAGGAACGGATGAACTAGAAAACCGGTGACACTCCAGAATCGACTCTTGCATGAGTGATCACGAAGTCGACCAGGTTCTGACTATGAAACCAGCCTGGCCACATGTTGTGGCCTTGGCCCTTGACGACCTCGAGCGTCATCTTGCCGCCCAGCTTGGAATATCTCTTCTCGACCTCTCCCGAGTTCTTGTCCAGGGGAACTGTCGCGTCACGGTCTCCATGGATATGGAAAATGGGCACCTTTGCTTTGGCGAGCGGAGCAAGGCGATCAATCGGGTTGTATTCGGAGAGCTTCGCCGCAAGCTGCTGTTCCGTCATGCCGTATGCTCCGCAGGCGCGGGCCAGGCCGGGGTAGCTGGCGATGTTGCAGACCGGGTAGATCCCGGCGATGCAGGCCACGGAGTCGGGGTTTTCGGCTGCCCAACTATACAGCATCAGTCCGCCGCGGCTTCTCGCCAGCAGGCATGCTCGCTTCGCCATCCCACGTTTCTCGACGAGCTGTTTATAGAGAGCGGAGTAGACGGCCCGTCCCTGGGGACTGCCATAGGACTCGCCCACGTCGACGCCCGCAATCGCGACGCCCTTTTCGAGAAACTTGTCGAACATCCACTTCTCCGCGTTTGCGGGGAGACCGGGCAAGGTCGGTGCATACCAGACCCAGGGGATGGGCGATTTGGCTTCCGTTTTCGCGGGAAGGATAAGGAAGGCCGTTCGACCCTCGACGGTGAACACCTCTCCTGGGATGGGCAGAGTTTTCTCCGCGGCCTGCAGCGAACTGCCCGCAGCGCAGAGCACCGCAATGACGGTGCGGCGCAAGATCACGGAGAATCGATGGTTTACCCGTGGTGCGTGATTGCCGGCCAAAGTCTCTCTGGTCATGGCTGTCCTTCTCCTTTTTCGACCTGAATGTCACAGATCAGCTATTCGTTGATTCAAACAACTCTGTGTCGACTACTCTTCCAGCATCAGCTCCTTCGATTCGTGGGGCCTCGGTCGATCCTTCGTTGGTGTTGTTGATCCAGGAGAAGTAGTGGGCGACCGACGGCGTCGATTCATCGGCGCCGGCCAGCGGGTACTTCTTTGCTTCCTCGGCGGCGTTTGACCATAAACCGGAGCAGAGCAGCGATACGACACAAAGACGGCTAATGGTTGTGGCGCGGTTTCTTGTAGGCATCATGGTCTCGTTTCGTGCTTTGTATCTTACTGGAAAACAGACGAAGGTGAAACGACTCTATCATATCAACTCATTGCATTGGTTGCGATAATGGGTGGTGTTGCGAGGGGTCGCATGTCATAGAGTCGGCCCACCAACTTCGGATAAGTAAGAGTCTCTTCGGCCTTGTCTTCGTTCTCCGTGGCAGCTTCGTAAACCGCCACTACCGCCGTTGTCCTTCAAGAGCCGGAAGTGTTTCGATGCAGCAAACCCTCGAAACATGCGATTTCCTTCATCTTTCTTCTTCGGCGGTGGGGCTCGTGGGGGCAATCACCTGATCGAAGGTCACGTCAATTCGGTAGTTGGGATGATTTCTGAATTGAATGTTGCGGCGCCCCCAATAGGAACCGTAATACTGGCAGTTGGTGTCGACCCAGCGGGCTACCTTGGCCTTTTCCGCCGCGGTGAGTTTGGGCGAGCAACCGGACGCCAGGGCGGCCGCTCTGCTTTTTTGACTGGGCGTTAAGTTCCAGACATCCAGACCCAGCATCTTCAGCAGTAGGCTCTGATTGCCAAAGAGCGTGTGGGCCTCCCGGTATTGCGCGTCCGTACCCAATTCATCGATATAGAGGCCAATAAGATCATCCTTGCCTCCTAATCCTTGTGGTCTTTTTAGCAGGGCTTCATAGGAGGTGCTGAAGTGAGTGGTTTCAGTTCCCCGAAGATCCAATCCGGCTGCCGGGTCCGAGCCGTGACAAGAGATGCAATGTTTGTCCCATATCGGTTGGATGATATCGGGATAACTCAGGACAATCTTTCCCGTCGATTCACCGGGCCCAGGGCGATGACAGGGGTCTTCCGGACTGCGCTGGAAGGCCAGGGGTTTGGGGGTAACCGGAGGGGACTGGCGAGGCGTTTCATGGCACCCGACACAACTTGCCACTTCTCCCGGCATGTAGTTGACATACGTGCGTTCGCTCTGAATCATCCGGTATTGGGCGTCCAACGCCTGAAAATAGATGGCTCGCCCGGCCGGGACCGTGAAATTGGCGGATCCGTCGTCTTCTACCTTTGCGATACCCCACTGCGCGGCCACCCAGAGATGCGTGCGATGGGAAACCGCCGCGTGCTGTTGACCGGCAACATCATAGCCGGCGGCATGCGGGTAGCCGGCGCGCCGCGCCGCCCAAGGTCGCGGGACCTGCTCCATAATCCTCAAATACTTGATCGTGCCCGGCGCGGTATTCTCCATGCCATGGTGTACGTTCAAGACCAGGCATTGGGCTTTCCCTTCCGCCGCAAGGGCTTGATCGGAAGGGCCCGCGGGGATTTTAGGCACGCTCCGACGTTTCAGAGGCATCGGCTGCCAGCAGGAAATCTCTTCTTCCTTATGGAACAAGAACTTCCGGCCGTCGCCCAAGAGGACGTACAATCCCCAGGCGTTTTCCTCGGTCCAGTGGGGTCCCTTCGGTTTGTAGCCGACCAAAAAGAGTTTCTCGGAAAGCGGAAAGGGATCGCGAAAAAAGGCGTTATGGCCGGGCCCATCCTTGGCCGGAGGGCCGAGTTCAGGATCGACCCCCCAGACCGGCCAGGGGCATTCCGGAGTGATATTCGTCTGGCAGGCGTCGGTGCGGATGTTCTTGTTTCCGTCGATGGTCATGACCGTGCCAATCGCGTTATCCATGTGGTAAGCGCCCAGGGCTACATATTTGTTGGTGGCTCCCGGGATGGGGCGACCCTGAATAATCGTATGCGGGGTTTTGATGTCATTGCCATAGATTTCACGGCTGTGGCTGCCATCTGGATACATGGACCAAAGGCATTTTACCGTCGTGGCCCCTTTGTCCACGTATTCCCAGCGCGAGTACAGTATTTCGCCGGAGGGCAATACAACGGGACAAAACACGCTTACCATGTCCTGGCTGAGTCGTCCCATGGATTTACCATCCGCGTCGATCCGGTACATATTCGTGGTGGTAAAGATGTCGGGGCCGTCGCAGATCGTTGATATCTGGCAGCGTGTGGAAACGAACGCAATACCACCATCCGGCAAATAGCAGGGGTGCATGTCGTCGGTGCCGTGGTGATAGTCGTTGAACTCGCCATGATGATATTTTGCCCAGTTGCTATCCCACAACGTTCTTACTTTGTAGCGCTGCTGTAGCGAATCTTCGTTTGCCGGCGGAAACGTGAGTTGCCGTACTTTGCCCGTTTCGATAACGGCCTCGTAAAGCCGGTATCCCTCCATGTGATCGTCTTTGAAATCGAAGACAACTTTCCTGGCGTCATGGGAAATATCAAAGCGGTTGACGACGCCCGGCCTGTCCATCGTGATTTCTTGGACCGACCCGTTGTTGAGATCAAGAATGCAAATGCCGCCTCCCGGCTTAAACTCGCTATTGATATGCTCCGTATAGTAATGGTTTGGCGTGAGCGTGCGACGCCGGATAAAGACGATCTTATCGGTACCCAGGGCGGCCTTGAGGGCGCTTCGTATTTCATCGACACTTCCGCCGGCGGGGTTGAAACCCGGCATGGCAGAGGGCTCCGACTGGGTCGACGCAACTTCTGCCGTATTACGGCCTTTCGATACGTCCTCCGTTGTGTCGTTTACCGCAACCGAAACCTCTCCACCGAAAGCTGCAAAAAACAGACTGCCGTACACAACCAGCACGCCGCATGAAATGGACATCATTTGAAGCATCTTCATCGGGTGCCCTCCTTGGTGAAATGTAAACAGGAACTGGTTTGATTGTCGTCGGAAAGACCACCTTCGGTCAAGTGTTAGCAGCCCGACAGGGTATCTACTCGGCTGCCGGCAAATGCCCCCTTACGCGAGCAAGCGTGTCGGAGTGGCCGATCTTCTGTCCGTCGGCCAGGATCGTCAAGCCGGCTCCCTTGTTGTAGACGGTTCCATCTT
>JABMRP010000405.1 GCA_013202535.1 Planctomycetota bacterium | reverse complement strand
TGACCATCACCATGCTGATGGTCAACACCGTGAAGGCTGCCAGGATTCACCACGGCGTCTAGTCGACGCTGTGCGCCTGTCGCGTTGTGACGCAGGGCGGATGCCAGGCGGCTGCCCAGATGTTTCAGCGTAGCCGAGATCTCGTCGGCCGTGGGCGCGACCAGTTCTGCCGCTTCGCTGGGCGTGGCCGCGCGAACATCGGCCACCAGGTCGGTAAGTGTCACGTCTATCTCATGCCCGATGGCCGAGATAACGGGGATACGCGAGGCGGCCACGGCCCGAACCACCGGCTCCTCGTTGAATGCCCAAAGGTCTTCCAAGCTGCCGCCGCCGCGAGTGACGACGAGGCAGTCGACCGGCGTAGCCAGCCGGTTGACGGTTTCGATGGCCGCGGCGATTTCTTCGGCCGCCCCTTGGCCCTGCACGCGGACCGGCACGACCAGCACGTCGGTTCCTTGCCAGCGGCGGCGAAGCACTTCGAGGAAGTCGCGTACCGCCGCGCTGGTGGGACTGGTAACCACGGCGATTTTACGCACGAATCTTGGCAGCGGCCGTTTGCGTGCCGGATCAAAAAGCCCCTCGGCGGCCAGCTTCTGCTGCAACTGCCGCAGGGCCAACTCCAGGGCGCCGATCCCCCGGGGTTCGATCTGCTCGACGACCAACTGATAACTTCCCCGCGGGGCGTAGACGTCGATATGCCCCCGGCAGACCACTTCCAGCCCGTCGCGCAAATCGAACCGCACGCGCGAGGCCGTGCCGCGCCAGATCACCGCGCGAATCTGCGCCCGCTCGTCCTTGAGCGTCAGATAGCAGTGACCCGACTGCGGTCGCGCGAAGTTGGAAATCTCGCCGCCGACCCAAACGTCGGGAAACGTGCCTTCGAGGCAGTTTTTGATATGGGCCGTCAGTTCGGCGACCGAAAGGACGGGCGGTTCGGGAGAAGGGTCGTGGGTGGACATGGTAGTGTGGATGGTTTCGTCCTGAGAGGCCACTCATCAAGTGCCGGCTTTTGGCGTGCTTGCTCGCTTTTGAACGTTTTCGATGGTCACGAGGCGATCCTTGTTCTTGGAATCGGCGGCTTTCAACCGCGCGATGAGGCGATCCAGATCACCGTCGCACTCGGCAAAGATCCGCTGCCGTGTGTGGCGAACCTCTTCCACAATCGGATCATCCATCATTCATCCACCTGTTCCAGTTCAATTTCGTCTGGCCGGAAGGTTATCAGCCATTCGGTGACTCCTGTCTCGGGCTGGGAGCACTCAAGTTCGTAGCCGATACATGGATCGGTATGGATTTCGACAATCGTGGCAATGTCACCGATCCGCGGCGAGCGTCTGTTGAAAGCATCGCACTTGGGTGTTTGCGTGCGATTGAACCGCAGTATTCGCACAACATCGTATTGATTCAGAGCCATAACTGCGTGCCTGAAACATGACTTCTCATTCTACGCCGATTACCCTGTGTCGCGAACCGGCAGACGCGACAATGCTCAGAATAGCCCTGTTGGAGGATACGGTCAATCACTTGCCGTTCATTCGGGGCGCCGAGCCGACCGAAGCCGTCTGATGCGGTCCCGCCAGTGTGGCCGCTGGATCGATGCGATGACGCCCCGACCGAGCCGGACGTGGGTAAACGTTTTTCTGCCCCAGCTTGCGAGTGCCGGCGGCGGCCCAGGATTCGGCGTCGGTCGTCAGGCGATTGAGCAGTGTTTCGATCTTCGCGCGGAAATGCTCCAGCCCCTGGCGATCGAGGTTCGGCGGGACATGGATGTCCGGGCTGGAGATACCCCGGGCGCGCGAACCGAGCCGGGGAACGGCAAACCGATCCCAACTGCCCATGCGCCAGGGCCGATCGTAGCCGAAGCCCATGGCCACCAGCGGTAGCCCCAGCTTCGAGGCCAGGAAGACGGCACCGGGGGCCAGTCGGCGCCGCGGGCCGCGAGGGCCGTCGGGCGTGATGGCCAGATGCATCCGGCGGCTCTTGCGCAACAGCTCGCGTAGAGCGGTCACCCCGCCGCGGTTGGTCGATCCGCGAACGAAATCAAAACCCAGGTGGTACGCCGCGTGGGAGAGAATCTCCGCGTCGCGGTGGCGGCTCAGCAGCATGGCCAGATTGCAGTGACCGCGTAAGTAGATCGGAAAGAGGATGTACTCGTGCCAGAAGATATAGATCTTCTGTCCGCGGCACTCGGGCATCGCCGGGTCGATCGCCTCGTCGTAAAAGGCGCCCTTGTAGTCGAGCGTTCCCATCCACGAGCGTACCGCCGCCGCGGCAAGCATTCCGCCCAAACGGGTCAACAGGGGGTGGTCGAGTTTCATCGTCTCGGCTTCCTTGCCACGATCGTTGTTCCTGGGCCGCCGCCGGGGGGGCCTGTCGCTAACGGGTTGAGTGTTGATCGTCCCAATCACCGGAAAACACTTCGACTGCCGGGCCGGTCATGTAAACGTGATTATCGTCGCCCCAGTGGAGTTCGAGATCACCGCCGGGCAGATGGGCAACGATTTTTTGCCCGGTGTGCCCGGTCAATACGCCGGCCACGCAAACCGCGCAGGCGCCGGTCCCGCAGGCCCACGTCTCGCCCGAGCCACGCTCCCATACCCGCATGCGAACTTCGTCCGGCGCAATCACCTGGACGAACTCGGCGTTGACGCGGTTGGGGAAATGCGGATCGTTTTCCACTTGCGGACCGATCTCCAGCACCCAGCGATCGGTCGGCTCTTCGACGTAGGTAATACAGTGTGGATTGCCCATCGACACGCACGTGACTTGGAGCGTCTGGCCGGCGACCGACAAGGGTGCCTCGACCACCGCGCCGTCTTCCCGGCGGGAGTCGCTCGACAAGGTGGTCGGAATCCGGTCGGCCCGCAGAATCGGCTCGCCCATGTCGACCCGCACGCGGTCGACCCGGCCGTCGGCGGTCTCCAATTCCAGCGACAGGACCCCGGCGCCGGTCTCGATGGCCAGGGTTTGCTTCTTGGCAATGCCGTGGTCGTGGACGTATTTGGCCACGCAACGGATGCCGTTGCCACACATCTCGGCTTCCGAGCCGTCGGCGTTGAACATGCGCATCCGGGCGTCGGCCACTTCGGAGGGGCAAATCAGAATCAGGCCGTCGCCGCCGACGCCGAAATGCCGATCGGCGATCCGCCGGGCCAATTCAGCCGGGTCGTCGGGCAGGGGCTCTTCGAAGCAGTTGACGTAGACGTAGTCGTTCCCCGCCCCGTGCATCTTGGTGAATCGCATCGTATCGCTATCCCGGCGGTGTTTCCTCGAATCGCAGGGGGGTATTCTATGCCAAGGACACGCACCGGGCAACAGACGTTCGGTCGCGACTCATCCCGTCAGGTCGAGCTGATTTCCGCTGCTACCGGTGGCATCGCGGCTCTGCCGGCTCGGGGGGGCCTGTGGATCCCCGCCGTCCTGGGCATCCGGCTCTCCGCGGCGCTGGTCTTCCCAGATACGGCGACCGTCGGCATCGCGTTCGGCCGACTCGTGATCTTCGCCGTCGGTCTCACCGATCCCCGCGGCACTTTCGGCCTTGGCGTCGGTATGGATGCGGCGCTTCTGACTGGCCGCGTCCTGCTCGGCCCGCTCGACCTCGGAGCCTTTGGTCTGAGCCAGCGACGACCCCGCGGCGCTGCCGGCGAGTCCTCCCATGGGTCCCACGCTCATATCTGACCTCCTCGGAAACAGGATTGTCGGATTATCAGCCCGCGGGTGGTAAGATCTTGGTCGGTCGACTCTCGGTGGCTAAGTGGTGTGAGGAAAGGACGTCCGTGTGTCTTCCCAGCGAAACTATACCATAAAGATGGCTATCGGGGGACGCGTTTTTTGGGGGGGTCAGCGTTGGGGCGTGGGAACGAGTTTTCCCGCCTCCCATCGCCAAGCGTGCGGAGCGACTACCTCGAGCGAGGTAGCCTCCTGGAGATCCTCCTGGAGTTGTTGCAACGCGCGGCCGACCAAGGGAAGCACCTCGGGCCGGGTTTGCGGGTTTTTCAGGGTGCCGTCGACGTGGATCACGAGCATCTGATCGCTGGCTTCTCCCAAGATTTCCCGCAACACGGGCACTTGCAGCGGATTGCGTCCGATTCGAGTGCGGAAATCCAAGTCGATTTCCGACTGGAAGTTTGCCTCGCCCTTGCCCCAGAGGCTGATGGTGTCGCCGCTGATGCGGATCCGCGGCAAGTCGATGTGGTTTCCGCGGATGATGAAATCGACGTCGCTTTCGTTGAAACCGCTCGTATCGGGCACTCTGGCGCTGAGGATTCTCAGCAGGCCGACCATCAGGGGTAGTTCGGCGACGTCGCCGCTACGAAGCTGAACCGTGCCATTGCCGGTCAGGCCGTGGATACTTCGTCCCGACCCTTGCAAGTCGACCATCGCGTAGATCTTCCCTTTGAGGTTTTGCCTTCCGGCGATTGCCTCATGGGCGAAACGGGTCAGATCGCACTGCGACAGGGTGGCATGGACGCCGTAGCGGGGCACTTCGCCCAATTCCACCCAGGCGTCGCCTTGCACCAGCCCGCCATGAAATCGGGCGGTTACCGGCCGCGGCTTAACGACCCGCGGCCTAACGACGCTGCCCGGCGATTGGTCCGGAAGTGGCCGGTCAACCCAAGTACCCAGCAGCAGGCGCCCGTCGTCGATCCAGATCGGCCCGAGCACTTGGGTGAATTGGAAATTCTTGAAGGTGACCGAATCGAGATCCAACTCGCCGCGCGACTGGAATCGTTTTCCGTCGAAGCCACCGACCAGCGACAGTTCTCCATGCGCGTTGGCCAAGCGGACGCCACAATCGAGGCCCGCCTGATCCAGCGCAATCCGCATGTCCCAGTTGCCTCGCAGCGGTTTGGGCGTAGCGCCACCGCCGTACAAATCGAGCGAACCGTGCAGGTTCATCAGACCTTGGAGATGGAGATCGCCGAGGCCCTTCTTCAGCCGGTCGGGCAGGGCCTTGAGCAAATCGCGGTCGACGCGGAACCGGTCCCAGGCGATTCCGTCAAGCCGCAGGTGCCAACCCTCCGTACCCATCAGCCGGCAGAATCCGCCGGAGGTGAGCGTGGTGTCGCCGTGCCGGGCTTTCAACCGCTGCCAACTCATCTCGCCGTTTCGGAAGATCACTTCGCCGTCCAGTCCCTCCAGCCGATAGGGGAAATAGACCGGTTCGATCGACGTACATCGGGCGTGCGGGCGAACCCACACGCTCACGTCCGCCTTGTCCCGATTGGGCAGACGGTGGATCGTCGTTCGCAGATTGACCATGCCCCGCAATTGCAGTTCGTTCCAGAGCCGTTGCTCGGCGGGGCGCAGGGCGTCGCGGAGTTCTTCTTCCAGGGGGACATTGTCGGCCACCAGTTCCAGCCAGAACTCGCTACCGGCGGGGGTCGGATTCACATAGCCGTTGCAGCGGACCGTTCCCGTGTCGTTGGTGCCGGTCAGATCTCGAAACGTCCACCGTCCGTCGGTCATCTCCAGAGCGCCGCTACGAATGTCGCCCAGCGGGTAGGAGAATTTGTCGTAGCGAATCGCGCAGCCGGTCGGTTCGATGCGCAAGTGTTGATGCGGCGGTTTGTCGGGCTGATCCCGCCGCGCCTCGTAAAGGACGCGGAACGTGCCGCTGGGATGAAACGAATCCACCAACGCGCGAGATCGTTCCTGCAAAGCGCCCAGGAGTTTGTCGTCGATTGTCAGTTCGTCGGCCCGCGCGGTGAACCGGCCCGTCGGCGAGTCGAAGGGATGGGTCAGTTCGGCGGATAAGTGCACCGGCTGCCCGCCACTGAAGGCCGTCAGGTTCAGCCGCAGCACGTCGTCCTCCAGCGCGACCGTTCCCTGCCCCCGCTCCAGGCGGTAGGGAAACCGATGGTAGCTGAACGAGACATCGAGGCACTGGACCGTCACCTCGGGCTGCCAGCGTCGTCCGTCGAAGGCCAGCTTGACGTCGGCGTCGATTCGCCCGGTGGGCAGGAAATGATCCCACCCGCGCCGCAACGCCTCGGGCAGATCGTCCACGCGCAGCGTCCGCCGGTCGAGCTCCAACTGGCGTACCTCGGCGGTCAAGGTCAGCGGGCTATCGGGCTGATAGCCGCTGAATTGGCCGGAGACGTGTACCGTAGCGCGGCCCGCCCGGGCGAATAGCTCGTCGATGGAAAATCCCCGGTGATCGCCGTGGATCGTTGCGTGCATGTCGGTCAACGGAATCGCCAGCCGGGGATCGTCGAGTTGGCCTTGGGCCAGCCGGCCGGAGAAGTCGAACTGATCGACGGGATCGGCCGCCGGGTCGTGACGCAGCCGAAAATCGAAACTTCCCTCTCCCTGCAACGAACCGAGAACGGCCAGTTTCTCGGCCAGTTCACCGGGCAGCGCGTCGCGGGTTTGGGGCGAAACGTTCAGTTCCTGAACGTTCCCTTCCAGCGTCCAGCCGGAGCCGTCTCCCCGGAGGGTGATCGCCAGTTCGGCCCGCCGCAGGTGATCTCCGGCCAGCGTGCCGCGGATCTTTCGCACCCGCGAGGCCGGCTGATCCGTCGCACCCGGCTCGGCCGCTTCTTCGCTAATCGTCAGATTGACGTCGCGCAAGGTGAGCAGGGCCGTCGGGTTGCGCTGGGGATCGAAGATCTCGATGATGCCCTCTTCGATCACCACTTCGGGAGGGACGTCGCCGCCGGTGTTGACCTTGGGTAACGGCCACAGCCGGGACGTGCTCCACGATCCGTCACGGCGGCGCGTGACCCGGAGCGTCGGACCGTGGATCGTCACGCGAGTGATCTCCGGCTGGCCACCGACGAGTTCCTGCAGATCGGCCCGACAGGCCAGCAGCATTTCCTCCACGCGAAACAACTCGGCCCGCGGACCGGCCGCTCCCGGCTCGACGATCGAGAGCCCCAGCACGCGGATGCCCTCGCCCTCGCGCAACTCGGCCGACTCGACCGTCACGGTCAGCTCGGGATAGAGCGCCGCGAAATGCTGCTCGACGCGCAGCCGTACCTCCTCGTCGACCCGATTGTAGAAATGCAGCGCAACGCCCACCGCCACGGCAATGCTCGCCAGGAGCAGCCCCTTGAAGAGGAACCAACAGGAGTTGACCGTTTTGGAAAAGATGGGCGAAACCCTCCATGGTTGCCCGAGTTACTTAGGTCGTAAAGTAGCCATCTCGCTCCGCGAGATGTAGCCCGCCCCCCGGCAAAGTCGCGGTTAAAGGGGTGATGATGATTTCCTTTTCATTTTGCCGAGCACCGCGGCCGCCAGTACGGCCATCGGCAGTAGCGCCGGCTGACGATAGCGAATCGAGCTGACGAAAACAACGTGCAACGCGGTCAAGTAGACCGCCGGCAGCCAGCAGAGTAGATACGGCCAGCCGCGGTGAGCCGTTCGCCAGGCTCCGATCAACGCCAACAGCAACAGCGGCACGTACGTACACGCGACGACCAGCCGCACCGGCGGTGTGGAGAACTTCGGCTCGTTGGGCCAGAGGTTCCACATCCGCGCCAGCTTGACCCCGGCCAAACGAACGGCCCGGGCCGGATCGGCACGCGCCGCGCGCCAGGCTTCCTGCCGCATGCGCCGGTCGAGACGTACTTCCAGCGGTTCGGCGCCGGTTGTTTCTGCTGCCGCTTCCGATTCGATGAAGCCGGCGACGAAGTCCAGGTTGCTCGAACCGTCGGCTTGCGGGCCCAGCCCGTCGTAGAGGCTGGCACCTACCTGGAGCGTGGTGGGCACAAAATGGCCCGTCACCCGAGCGTTGCGGATCCACCAGGGCGTCATCACCGCCGCCAATCCGGCCAGGAGTCCCAAGCCGATCCACGCATGTCGTCGGCGATTCTCCCGCCCGGCCACGATTCCCAGGACGACGATCAGCGGCGTGAACAGCAGCCAACTCGGGCGCATCAGGGTCGCCGCGCCGGCGGTCAACCCGGCGGCGATCGCCAGCAGACCTCGCCGCCGTGGCGCGTCGCTTTGCCATGCGGCCGTCCAAAGGGCAAGCTGCAATACCATCAGCGGGCAAAACGGGGCCTCGCTCAGTACCAGCGCTCCGGTGACGATCGCCCCGGGATAGACGGCCACCATCGCGGCGGCTACCCAGGCCGTTTGCGTGTCGAACAATTGTCGTGCCAGCCACCATACGCATCCTACCGCCAAAGTACCCAAGAGGGCGCTGATTGCTCTTGCCCACGCAACCGGTGGATTCTCACCGCCGCACACGAACAGGGGTGTCAGCAACGCCGGATAGCCGGGAGTACGAAACACGCGTCCGCCGGTCGTACCATACTGGTACGGCTCACCCCGAGCGATCGTTCCCGCCAAAACCCAATAACTCTCGCTGTCGCCGAACCCGAACTGCCCAGCCCCAAGTTGCCCTGTCAGTCGCTCCTGCCAGAACACACCCGCTGCCACGCGTAGAAGCAAAGCCACCACCAGAATCGAACCCAGGAGCGTGGCGGTGCGGATATTCATGGGCCGAACGCAGGGGTTCCTGGAGAGAAACGCGGTATGCTACCCCGTAAAAGGTGGCACAGTCAAGGCGGATTCACTGTCAGCGGGGGGGTGTTGACGGTACGGCGTGGTGGCAAGCTTCGCCTCGCAACGCGCCCTCATCCTCTAGCGCCTAAGTAATGCCGTCCTTTCTTGTGTTCTTGTGGCCCCAACAGGCGGTTGAGCACGTCGGACATCCGGTGCTCTTGATTGTCGATGACGGAGCGGATCATGATGGGGCCGGGAGGAACTCAGGATGGTCGGTTTCAAGCCACTTGACTAACTGATCGCGGAGCTTCTCGGCCAGGGAGATCATTTCACTGGCTTCAACGTCGGACACAGCGCCCGCCCGCTCGTAGTCGCTGATATTGCGTTTCTTCCGAAAGGCGTCGAGTTGTGCGACCGTGGGCGCGTCGACTCCCATCGTCAGGGCCATTGTTTGGATGGCGCGAAAATGATGGGCGTCCCGGCTGGCGCGATAACCGGCGACGGCCAGCGCCGCGGTCGCCACTCGCATGGCGGCATTGTAGGCGATGGTCAGTTTCCAATCGGCGCTGAGCCGGGGTGTTCGACAGTCGGCCAGATCGCGGTCGATCACGCCCAAGAGGTCTGCGATTTCCTGCCGGCTGGGCTCATGTTCCATCAGCCAGCGATTGTTGAGCCAGTCTTTCAAGGTCATGCTCATCTCCAATCAAGAAGACCTTCGGCTGCTGAAGAACGCGAGTGAGAAACGGTTGCCCGGCTGCGATCTTGGACCGGAATTCACCGGCCGGGAAGAGGGTGGGGTTCACCTCGCGTCGAAGTTCCTGCTGGGCAGGTGTCAAAGCGGCGACGATTTCTGGAAACGAGACGTCGCCGACGACCAACACGTCCAGGTCGCTGGATCGCGTCTCTTCGCCCCGCGCCACCGAACCGTAGACCCACGCCACCCCAACACGGTCGGCCAACGGTGCCAGAGCGGCTCTGAGCACGCCGGCCATTCCCGTCGTCTTGGCCACCAGGCTCTTGAGTTCGCCGAAGATGGGGCAATCGGGGTCGGCCTGAAAGTAGACCTGCTTCCCCCGAACATCGCGGCGAAGGATGCCGGCAGCGGTCAGTTGTCGGAGTTCCCTCTGGATGGCCCCGACCCCACCGCCAGTCGCCCGCACGATCTGGCGCAGGTAGAAGGCTTCGTCGGCGTGCCCAAACAGCAAGCCGAAGATAGCGCGGCGATTCCGGCTGAAAAGTGCCGTGCCGAGTCGGTCAAAGTCGTTATCTGTACCCATAACTAGAACAACCGTACCACTTTTTGGTGCGCATGTCAAGCGTCGGTAGGCTGTCGGCGGACCTTTCCTGCGTTGATGGTAACCCGATGGCCCTGGGTGTAGAGGCAGAGGTTGACGGCCGATTCGCGGCCCGCTTTGGTGGCCCGGCTAAGTAATGCCGTCCTGGGCTATCGCACCCATTCTTTCAGTTTGTCTTCTCAATCCTTAAAACTCACAAGAGTCAAAACGCAAACACACAAAAACCAGAACTCTATTCCACAGAATTCTCTTTCAGCCGTTCGTCTCCGCCTAGTAGTTATGAGTAAGTAATGGCTGTCCTTTCTTTTTTCCAGGTGGTTTCCAAAGAGAATCGCGGTATGCTACCCCTCAAAAGGTGGCACGGTCAAGGCGGATTCTGGGTCGAAGGGGGGGGTATCTAACGGTACGGCGTGGTGGGTTGGCGATCTCCGGAAATGGTTTACTTCCCGCGCCAAGTGGGTATATTGTGAGGTTCATGTCGTGACAGCATTGCTAGCAACCCGGGTGGTTGCTTCGTCGCGATGGCCGGGGCTAGGACTAATCCCATTCTCGTGGAGGAGGAATCGTACATGGCGTCGAACTTACCCACATACATTGCTTCGGCGAAACCACTTCCGCCGGGCAATCGCGTGCAATGGTTTAGCAACGTTGCGCCGACTTATGCGGGCGTGATGGTGTGGTTCGCGTTCTGGCAGCAGATACCCGGTTTCGGCGGGGCGCCAGGCGGCTTGCTTTCCGCCGGACTGATGCCGGCCCTAGTGGGCCTGGTGGTCGCGGCATTGATCTGCCATTACCTGTTCTACTTGATTCCCGGCCTCTTGGGCATGAAAACGGGGTTGCCGCTGTACGTCGTGGGTACGTCGACCTATGGTGTACGTGGCGGTCTCATCATGCCGGGGCTCCTCATGGGGGCCTTGCAGTTCTGCTGGCTGGGATTCAATGCCTTTTTCGTGTCCACGATCCTCTGCCAGTGTTTTGAAATCGGCCTCAACGACAAGGCAACCGATGTGGCGGTACCCGGTACGGCCCATGGTATCATCGCCGTGGCGTTTGCCGTGTTTGCCGCGTTTGTCGGGCTCAAAGGCATCCAATACGTGGCCAAGGTGGCGACGTTTCTGCCCATTATCCCGATCGTTGTCCTGCTGATCCTGTTCGTGGCGACCGTCGGCGGACTTGGCGATTTCACCACCACCGACGCCACCAACCCAAAGATCGCGGCCGCCGAAGAAGACGAGACAAAGCAGGACGAGGCGACCGAGAAAGAAGAGACCGCGGCCGACGCTGAAGCGGAGGCACCAAGCCCGCTCGGTGCCATCGCCGTGATGATTGCGATGAGCACGTGTATCGTCGGCTTCTTCGCCACCGCCGGCGCCGCCGGCGTGGATATTGCCATGAATAGCAAGGATGAGAAAAACGTGAAGATGGGTGGCCTGACCGGTATTGCCGCGGCCACGATCTTCTCTGGAACCATGTCGTTGCTGATCGTGGCGGGTTACCTGGGTGGCACCGAAGAAATTCCCACCAAGTTTGCCGGAAACCTGAATCCCGTGGACTTGATGAAAGGCGGAATTCTCAGCGCCGGGACGGCAAACGTTCTGATGATTCTGCTGGCCATTTCTTCGTTCCCGGCCGCTTGCTTCTCGGCCATGATCGCCGCCAACTGCTTCCGGACGACGCTGCCCAACGTCAACCCGTTTATTTCGGTTGGGATCGGAACCGCCGTGGCGTGCGTAATGGCCGTTACCGGCTGGGCCGGGGACGCCGCCTTTATCTTCACAATCATCGGCGCGTCGTTTGGGCCCGTGTGCGGTGCCATGATGGCCGACTATCTGCTGGCCGGCAAGAAATGGGCCGGTCCGCGAAGCGGCTGGAATCTGGCCGGGTGGATCTCCTGGACGGTCGGGTTTGCCGTCGGTGGGCTCGATATCGTGCCCGCCATGGCTGGCAAGGTGCCCTGTCCGCCCATGGCGGCGTTTGTCGTCGGTTTCGTCCTCTACGTCATCCTCGCCAAGGCGGGGATGGAAAGCGAGAAGCTGGAGATGCCCACCGCCGACTCCGAACCCGCCGCCGAGTAGTTGCGGTAGCCACTCGATCGAAAACCCAGACGCGGCCTGCCAGGGCAGGCCGCGTTTTTTCTGCGCTCATCCGGGAATTCCATCATGGTTAGCCCTGTCGCCTGCGACGCGATTCGGTCGCGGGCGACGGGGCAAACTAAACCGATTCCACCACCCGGTGGCAGTCCGGCAGCGAGGCGAGAAAGGTGCGACCGTACGGTTTGCTGCGCACGCGGGGATCGAGAATCACCACGATGCCCTTGTCGGTCTTCGAGCGGATCAAACGGCCGAAGCCTTGCTTGAATTTGATCACCGCCTCGGGAAGCTGGTAGTCGCGAAACGGGTTGCCCCCGCGAGCGCGGATCCGCTGGAGCCGGGCTTGTATGAGTGGGCGGTCGGGTACACCGAACGGTAGCTTGGTGATGATCACGTTCTGAAGCGCCTCGCCCTGTACGTCGACCCCCTGCCAGAAACTGTCGGTCCCGAACAGCACCGAGCGGGCGTTCTCCTTGAACCGGCTGAGCATCAGGCTACGCGGCATTCCGTCGGCCTGACTGAAGAGCGTCAGATTCTCTTCGGCCAGCCATCGGGCGAGCATCGAGGCCACGCGCTTCATCATCTGGTAGCTGGTAAACAGAACAAACGCCCGGCCTTCGGTTCGGCCCGTGTAGCGGCGGATCATCTCGGCCGCGCGCTGCTCGTAGAGCCGCGGTTCGGCGCCCGGGTCGGGCATCCCGTCGAGCAGAATCAACCGCGTCTGGCGAGCGTAATCGAAGGGGCTCCCCAGGCAGAGCGATTCGGATTGCGCCAGGCCGACCCGCGACTTGAAAAAATCGAACGAACCGCCGCCGGTGGCCAGCGTGGCACTGGTCATCACCACGGTGGGAACCTTGTCGAAAAGCTGTTTGCGCAACTCGGGCTCGACGTCGATGGGCGCGGCGGCCAGCGTATACCGGCGTCGTCCGCGACGGGTAGACTCCTCGACCCAGAAGACCGCTTCCTCGATCTTGTGCGATCGCCAGGTTTCGATCTGCGAGGCCAGCATTTCGAGCCGGTTGCCGGCGGCGATAAAGTCTTGCTGCTGCTCCGGTGGAAAGCTCTTTCCGCAGTTGCGCAACTGCCCGGCCAGTTGGTTCAGTGGGTCACTGAGCGCGTTTTCGAAGGCATTCGGTTCGTGAACCCGGCCGTTGGAGCTATTCTGATACCACTGGCCGACGGCGTCGAACAGGTCTTCGGCCCGAAAGCGGCATTCCATGACCTTCTGCTGCTGGTCGCCCATGTTGTGATGGACCAGCAGTCCGCGGTTGGTGCGATCGTTGTAGAGCTTATTGAGCACCCACTCGACCTGTCCGCTGGAGACGCTCAGCCCGAGGTGATTGCCGGCGACCGCCTCGACGTTGTGTGCTTCGTCGAAGATCACGACGTCGTAATTGGGCAAAACCTGCGCACCGTCGCGTCGCAGGGCCAGATCGCTGAAAAACATGGCGTGGTTGACGATCAGGATCTGGGCGTTGTGGATTCGCCGTCGCGCCCGATAGTAGAAGCAGTCTCCATACGTCGGGCACTTCCGGCCCATGCAGTTGCCATGGTCGCTGGCCACTTCATCCCAAACTTGAGGCATGGGGCGATATTGCAGATCGGAGAGCGAGCCGTCGGACGTTTCTTTCGACCAGTCGGTGATCTGTCGAAGCTGGTCAAACTCGGTTTCGGCGGAGAGCAGATTCCGAGCCCGCCCGGTGGCGTTGGTCAATCGCCGCTGGCTGAGGTAGTTTCGCCGTCCCTTGACCAGCACGGCCGAGAATTCCAGCGGGATGACGCTGTTGAGAAACGGCAGATCCTTGCGGAGGAGTTGTTCCTGGAGGCTGATCGTGTGGGTGGCGATGACCACCCGCGGCTTGGACGGGGGAGGTTTGCTGAAGGGTTCCTCAATGTTCGGGGGGTCGGGCAGTTTAATCTGGCCGGTGACCGCGAGGATGGCGGGCACGAGGTAGGCGAAGCTCTTTCCCACGCCGGTCCCCGCCTCGACGATCAGGTGGCGTCCCGCTTGGATCGCTTCCTCGACGGCCAGGGCCATGGCCATCTGCTGGGGGCGCGGCTCGTAGTTTTTCAGCCGTGCGGCCACCCGGCCGGAGCAACCGAGGATGTCGTCGATCGAAGGCATCGGCAGGAGGGGGAGGTTCGCGGGACAGTTTCCAGGTCACGCCGGCGGACAAGACGGCCCTGCCGACGGGGTCGAACCCGTTAGCCTACCAGTTTTCCGGCCCGTGACCAAGCCCACGCCGCGGATGTTTCCCGCCGAGGAGCCGGCGGTCTCCGCTTGCCAGGATAGGGCGTAAACACATCACGTCTCCCGGCCGGCGGGTCCTCGGGTCATCCTGCTCGCCGGCAGCCCGCTGCGTGGGTTTTGCGATGCCGCCCTACGAACCGGCGGAGGCGGCTGGAGCGATCGGCACGGACGGGCTCTTCGTTGCGTCGGTCATTTCCACCGGGAGGTGCTTGGACGAATGCTGGGCGGCCAGCGTTTCGGCCAGCGTTCCGGCCAGGGCTTCGCGCCAGCGGCGCAGCCGCTTTTGCGCGTCGCCGACGAGTTCGATCAATTGCGGTTGGTCCAGCGGCTTCAACAGGTAGTCGGTGGCTCCCATCTCGAAGGCGCCCATCAGGGCGTCCAGCGTGGAATGGCCCGTGATGAAGAAAACTTGCGTGAAGGCATTTCGCCGTTTGGCGCATTGGAGCAACTCCAATCCGCTGATGCCGGGCATTTCGAGATCGGTGATGAGGATCTCCACGACTTCCCTCTCGATCCAGGCCATCGCATCTTTGGGGTTCGTGAGGCAATTCACCTCGATTGCCTCGTGGAAGCTTCTCTTAAGCACGGCCGTCAAGAGGCGTACCATGCTCGGGTCGTCGTCCACCAGGAGCAGCTTCGTGATCGCGTTGCGTGCGCGTGTCATAGTATCTCCTTTATTCCCGGCAATTGGGCTATCCTCTCTGCGTCGCCCTTGGCGGCCTCCCCCAAGACGACGAAGTACGTTCCCGCAATCTCGTAGAAGCAACGCACGGGACGACAGCGAATGACGCGTATCACCACTTGAATCGTTTCGCCGGAAGGGCACGTGAGTTCGACGGCGAGAAACCGGGCACTTGCCGCCCGCGTTGAAATCAGGGCGAGCCCCGTGGTCGAGATGTCCCGGGTTACGGCCATCCGTACGTCTCCCGTCGGGCAGAACGCTTCATCCAGCTCGACGACGGGTACGGGAAAGACGATGTTATGGCGCCGGGTAGACCGTTTTTCGTCTCCGGAGAACTCTTTTCCCAGCATCTTCACGATGAATGCCGCGATGGATTGCGGCGGATTGCCCAGGTTCTTCTTGTCGAACTTGATTCGAGCCGGGCGGACCCGCTGGAGGCTCTCCAGCGATTTCGGCGCATCGAGGACGGCGTCGCAAAGAGCTCCGCATTCCGTGCAGATCCAACTCGTGGATACTTGTCCGTGACCGGGAGGGCGCAAGGGTAGCGTCTTGCCGCACCCGCCGCACTGGATCCTCGGACTGCACCTCCGTGGCTGTTGCATCGTCGTCATCAGGACGCCCCTTCCTGTTTCCTATATCATGGTGGGTACGTGGGTCTTGTTCGCTTGCCGAGAGCAGCCCTCGCAACCTGCCGTTTCATTGCTCCAACGAATTTGGTTGTTCGACCGACCCGCAACGGACGACCCGGTTCCTCCCGCCACGTTTGGCGACCAACAGGGCCTGATCCGCGGCGTCGATCAATTGCATCGGATTCTCCATGCCATCGGTCTTCTCCGATACCCCGAAACTTGCGGTGAGGTGGATGTTGGTGTTGCCGACCGGTATCGAATCGCCGGCGATACTCAAGCGGCAGCGTTCGGCCCAATCCGACGCGGCCCGCTGGTCGCAGTCGAGCAACAGGACACAGAACTCCTCGCCGCCGTACCGGCCCACCAGATCGCTCTCGCGCCGGCACTGCCGCAGGACCTCGGCGACCCGTGCCAGGGCCTGATCTCCCGTGAGATGGCCGTACCGGTCGTTTACCGCCTTGAACCGATCGATGTCGATCATCACGCAGGCCATCGCGTGGCCCTTGCGGAGGGAGCGGTTCCAATGCTCTTCGAGGGACTCAAAGAATGTTCGTCGATTGAGAAGTCCCGTCAACTGGTCGCGCCGTGCAAGGAAGCGAAGTTGACGCTCAAGTTCGAGAATGCGAACACCGGCTTGAACCCGAGCCAGCAACTCGCCCGGGCGGACCGGCTTGGAGAAGAAGTCGTCGGCGCCGGCGGAGATGGCCTGCACCATGTGCTTGGTTTCCGTGCGTCCGGTGACCAGAATCGTGTAGACGTACTTGGGAAACGGTTGCTGGCGGACCCACTCGGCCAGTTCGATGCCGTTGACGTTGGGCATCTCCCAGTCGGTCACCAGAAAATCGGGGATCCTTTCCCGAATCATTTCCATCGCCTGCCGGCCGTCGTCGGCGGTCCGCACGGCGTAGCCGCTGGTTTGTAACTGTCCATTTTCGTGAGCAGTTGCTGAACTGGACTTTTCTTGCCGGCTGATTTCGTGTAGCTTCTGGGCATGAGAGCAAGCGAGTTTGAGAACGAACTGAAGCAACGCGACGATA
>JABMRP010000404.1 GCA_013202535.1 Planctomycetota bacterium | reverse complement strand
AGTCCGACCCACCCACCAGCGTGCCTTGCCTAGGTTGGGCGCGTTAATCCCGGGAGCTTGGCGAAGATACGTCGTTTCTGGCAGGGGAGTATGCTCATGGCACTTGAGACGACAAACGGCCCCTTTTCCAACGGGCTGTCCGTGTTGCCGCACTGGAGAGATCAGAAATGGCGGAAGCGCATGGGAATCGAACATGCACTGAGAACGCTGGGGACAACGCGGTTCCTTGTCAAAGCGGCGCGGAATGCGGCGCAGTTGGCGTACGAAACGACCTGATCGACGCTGATCGATAGGCGGTGGTCGGCGCATGGCCGGTCCGGCCTGAATCCAGCAAGGCGGGCATCCTGGCGATGGTCCGGGAGGCCCGGCTGTGCGAGTTGAATTGTCCCCGGGACGTTCACCGTATTCCCACAATCACAAGACCATCCTGGGTATGACCGCTACACCGGGCTGGTCGATACTCATGCCATAAGGGGGCCTCCAAGTTGACAAGACAATCGGGTCCGGCTATTGATAGGAACAATGATCTCCCATTCAGAACCGAGACAAACAGGACGAACCCATGCTCCAATCACACAGAACTGAGGCTGTCGGCTCGTCGTCGGTGACGCGGCGGCAGTTTCTCCGGCGTACCGCGGCAAGCGGCGGTTTGCTCGCCGTGCCGTACGCGGTGCCCGCTTCCGCCTTGGGCCGCGACGATGCTGTTGCACCGAGCGAAAGGATCGTCTTGGGCGGTATCGGCATTGGCGGTCGCGGCTCCGGCGACCTGCGCTGGATGATGGCGGAAAAGGACGTGCAATTCGTAGCCGTTTGCGATGCGAAGAAATCGCAGCGTGCGAAGGTCAAGCAGATCGTCGACACGCACTACGGCAACGCGGATTGCGGCACCTATCGCGACATCCGCGAGTTTCTCGCCGTTCGCGACGACGTCGATGCCGTGCTGATCGCCACGGGTGATCGCTGGCACGCGCTGGCGTCGATCATGGCGATGCGGGCGGGAAAAGACATCTACACGGAAAAGCCGTCCTGCATGACCATTGCGCAAGGTCAGGCGGTCGTGGAGACCGCAAATCGCTATCGCCGCATCTACCAGACCGGCACGCAACGTCTGAGCGAACCGAATTTCGTCATGGCCAACGAGTTGCTGCGCCTCGGCCGACTCGGCGAAGTGCATACGGTTCGCGCCCACATCGCGCCCTGGGACGCCGCCGAAATGAGACACGACTGGCTGCCCGCCGAAGCGGAACCGCCAAGGGACGAAGTCGACTGGGACCAGTGGCTCGGCCCGTGTCCGTGGAGGCCGTACAACGCGCAATATGTGCGCGGCGGCTGGCGAGGGCACTACGATTTTCATACAAGCTGCATCGGCGAATGGGGAGCGCACACGTTTGCCCAATGTCACGTGGCGATCGGAGCGGTCGACACTTCGCCGGTTGAATACCAGTACGTGAATAACCCCACCGGCGACGGCATGGTCACGACATTTGCCAGCGGCATGAAGATGATTCTGCATCGCGGGAACCAGTGGTGGCGCGGATCGTGCGGCGTGCGTTACGAGGGGACCGAGGGCTGGGTCGCGGTGGCCGACGGTTACTCGAAACCGGAAGTCTCCTCGCCGGCCCTATTGGAGGACTTTGAGAAAATCGTCCGAGACTATACGGCCCGAACGCAGCATCCGATGGGACACATACGCGATTTATTCGACAGTATCAAGTCGCGCCGCCCGACGGTGGCCAATCCGGAAGTGATGCACCGGTCGATGACTTCGGTCCACGCCGCCAACATTTGCATGTGGCTGAATCGCGACATGAAATACGATCCGGTCAAGGAAGAATTCATCGGTGACACCGAAGCCAATCGACTCCGCTCGCGTGCGATGCGTGAGCCGTGGATCATCTAAACGAACATCCCTCTTCCGGAAGGAGAGACCATCATGCGCAAATCAATCATCCACGTTGCCCTGGCCGCCGCGGTACTGTCGGCCGGTGCCCGGGAGTTGTGCGGACAAGACGTCGCTACGACGCCCAACGATCAGGAACCCCAACTCATCGCCGTGCTGAAGTCGGACGCACCGCAAAAGGAAAAGGTAGACGCCTGCCGCAAACTGGCGCTGGTGGGCACGGAAAATGCCGTGCCCGCGCTGGCTGCGCTGCTGGGCGACGAGAAGCTGTCGCACATGGCGCGCTATGCACTGGAACCCATTCCAAGCCCGGCCGTGGACGACGCCCTGCGCGATGCGATGGGCAACCTAAAGGGCCGGCCTCTGATTGGCGCGATCGCTAGCATCGGCGTGCGGCGCGATGCGAAGGCCGTTCCGTTGCTGGTAAAGATGCTACAAGACGCCGACTCAGTCGTGGTCCGGACTACTGCCAGAGCCTTGGGTAAGATCGGGACTCCAGAGGCGGGCGAAGCGCTCAAACAGGCGCTGGCCAAGACGCCGGATGCCTCTCGACTGGCCGTGGCAGACGCCTGTCTGGGCTGCGCCGAAGCCCTTCTGGACCAGGGGCAACGTGCCGAGGCGGCGACATTGTACAACTGTGTAGGCAACACGAAATTGCCGAAACACTTCCGCGTTGCCGCGATGCGCGGAGCGATACTGGCCAAAGAGTCGGATTGACTCCCGCGTCTGAAGACTCATCCCGTCGCTTCAAACCGAGTCCGCCACGCCGACGATCTGGTGAAAGTCGGCGATTCGGTCGCGGTCCGCTTCGACGAAGTGGAGGACACCGGCACGAAGTAGCTCGGTACTCTCCGCTTCCCCGCGCGATCCGTTTGGCGCTGGCGACTCGCCTGCCAGGGCCGGGCGACGTCAGTTCCCGGGCTACTCGTCGAGTTGCTTGAGCTTGAGGTTGCGGAAGAAGATCGGGGCCCCGGCGTGTTTTCCTTGCAGGCCGATGTTTCCCTTGGTCGGCAGGTCGGCCTTGGGGCGGCTGAGCCACGGCGGGATGTCGCTGCCGTCGGGGTTCTTCTTTGCCGAGGTCCACTTCCTCAAATTCATCTTCGTGACCGCCTCGCCGTTGAGCGTCACCTCGATCATCGGTCCCCGGCAGGTGACGGTCATTCGATTCCACTCGCCCGGCTTCTTCACCGCGCTCTTCGTGGCCGCCAGATGGCCGAACACGGCGGCGCACTGCCACGTTTTCGGGCTCTTGGCCCACTTGGGCGCGAAATCGTCGGCGATCTGGATCTCGACCGCGTTGGGGATCCAGTTCTTCATGTTGCTGCAATAGACGATCACGCCGCTGTTGGTGCCCGGCGCCGTCTTGAACTCCAGGTCAAGGACGAAGTTTTCGTATTCCTTTTCGGTCCAGATACATTGATCTTGGGTAGCCGTCAGCACCCCCTCCTGGAAGGACCATACGCCCTTGGGATGGACCGCGTCGGAAAGATCTTCGGCAAACAGACTCTCCCAGCCCGACGAGTCGGGATGGGCCGCAGGTTCCGCCGTGTTGCCCACACAGGCTACCAGGCCCAGCCCAAGAGATACTGCCAGGAACATCATCGACTTTCGCATCATCTTCTTTCTCCGGTGTGAAACATTTGATGGGGAGACTCGGTAAGCTCAAAGCGAGTGCTCCGCGACTGGGTGTCCATGATACTTCGTCACACTCGTCAGATGCAAGGACCCGTCAGTTGATCGCGATACGGCCACCTGGCGCTACCGCTTCCAATCGGGATGCAGTCGCACGCTTTCCCGGGTCACGTCGGGATTCCTCTGAAAAGACACGACCAGTTGCGGGTTTTCCGTGTCGAAGCGGAGGAAAATCTCCTCCGGCAACTTGGTGATCCCGGCCCCCGACAGCGCCTTTGTCAGCGTGGGCTGCGCAAGGTCGGCGGTTTTGCCGCCGAAGTGGAGGAGCGTGCTGCTGCCGCCGGCCACCCACATGTTCTCGGAGCACCCTGCCAGGAAATCGGCCAGTTGACCGACTTCCCCGGGCTTCAGTTGTTCTCCACGACAAGGAACCAATGTGTTGGCCTTGTCGCCGGGGATTGCGACGTAGATCCAGTATCCTCGCTTCATCAAGAGGTTTTTGGTGAGGTTCTTGACCTCCGTGGGGTTGAAGCCTCGGCCGATTTCGGAGTCCTGGAGGAATTCCTTCCCACAGATCGATCGCAACTTGGTCAGAGGGTGCTCAAGAACAAGATTCCGGTCGGCCTGACTCAACTTGCCGAGAGGCACCTTAATCATGGCCCCGTCTTCTCGCTTCAACTGGACGGCGCCGTCCGCCACGTCGACGAATTCCGCCTCGACCGTGTATCCTCCGCCCGAACTGGTCCATTTCCGCGCGGGTAAGTCCCGTGTGAGAACCGCAACGACGAGTAGTCCTGCCAGCATTGTGCCAAATCGCATACTTCCAGCCTTCTGTTAGCAGCCTGTTGAAAGTGCCAGGACGTGGATCCTGGAGCCCACTGAGGTCGATTCTGGCCGAACCGGCTGTCAACGTCAAGCACTGGGGCGGGAGTGGCAACGGGCCAATAAGGGAAACGCCACCGGGCGGAGTCCGCCAGTGCTGGGCTATCGCATTGCAGTGTGCCACAATACATGCAAGAATACGGACTCGATGCTCGAGCGCCGCGCCCGAACGGGGCGCCAACCATGCGGCACGCAAGAAGGAGAACAGCATGATCACCAGCGGAATTGTTCGACCGACGTTACGCTTCGTATTGGCTCCGGCGCTGGTTACCGCCGCCAGCGTTCT
>JABMRP010000403.1 GCA_013202535.1 Planctomycetota bacterium | reverse complement strand
GGCGATGTAATCCTCCAGCGATACCGGCGCCGAGCCGAAGTAGCTGCACTGCTCGGAGTAGCGGCGAGCGCGTTCCCGGCCGACGTCGGTCAACTGGTACTGGTAGTCGTTCATCGGGGCCGCGCCGCGGTGGACGACGAGTTGATCGCTCTTCATCTGATGGAGCAGGTCGTTGACCGGTGTGAAGGTGAGTTTCACCTCGTCGGCGATGCCCCGACCGGCCGCATCGCCCCGGGCCAAGAGGTATTTCAGGATCAACGCCTCGACTTCCGTGTCCGTCACGCCGGCCTTGCGAAAGGTGGCCGGTTCCTCGGGAAAGAAGGCATCGCCCGGTGTCTCGGGCTGGCCGGAAGCCGGTTCCTGGGCTATTAGCTCTCCCGCCGTAAGTGACAGTCCGGGAGCAGCTTGCTTGCCGGGCGACTCCGCGGGCGGCGGGGCCACTTCGTCCGGATCGGGCTCCGTCGCGGGAATGCCGGCCAGACTGTTGATCCGGTCGAACAACCGGTCGAGTTTCTCGTCCTTGGCTTCTTCCTCGGGCTGTTCCGGCTCGGTGGCGGCCAGGGCATCCCAATCGCTGGCGCCTCCGGCGGTGCCTTGAGCCAAACGTTGTAGTAGATTTTCTTGATCCGAACCGGCCATGAGTTGTTCAACTCCGGGGGAAACCTGTGCGAAAGGGCGAAAAGGGCGGCAGCGTGCCGACGCCTGATCCTCACCCCAAACCTACGTCTCCCCAAACCACGGGTCAAACGGGCGTCGGGTGTCGACGGAAGTATCGGATCGACCGATCGTAGCGATTGGATGAGCGGACCGTCACGGTCATCGAGATGGGTGGCGCCGGGGCAGCCGACCGTATCGGGCAACCAGATCCAGCGCGGCCAGTTCGGCCGCCCAGATCGTCAGATTCGCGGGAAATCCCAGGTCGGTTTTGAGGATCGCCGCTTTCAGTGCGTAGTCGAGAAAGACCGAAACGACGAACACGACCAAGCTTCGGCGGCCGAACATCACGATCCACCGCACGACCGGCCCATCGGCCAGACGATCCCAGAAGCGGACCGTCAGAAGTCCGATCAGCGCCACCTGCAGGCCCACGTAGCCCAGCCGAGCGATCGTGAGCGGATGGCGCGAGAAGTCGAGCGATTGGGGGAGTGTGTCGGCGGGGATACGGCCCGACAAGACCGCCAGGCGGTAGGCAAACGCCAACGCAAATCCCCCGACACACACGGCCATGCACGGACGGAAGTTCTGCCGCCCCCAGGCGGTGATCGCCTTGAAACGTCCGCCCAGCAGCAGCCCGAGCACGAACACGAACTGCCATGTATTGAAATCGAACGCCCCGTAACGGTTCAACTCCAGCGCCGCCAGCGATGACCAACCGCCGCCGGTCGCGAGGTTGCCTGCCAAGTAAACCGCCAGGCTCAAGGCGAGCAATGCCCAGCGGCCGCACGCTCTCTGTACAACGAGGAAGATCGGCGTGGCGGCGAAAAGGAAGACAAACACCGAGAGGATGTCGCCAAGATAGGGTTGATATTCCAGCAGGAGGATGGCCCGGACCCAATCCGCCCCGGTGGCGGTTTCTTCGCTGCATGACGCGCCGAAGATGAGCCCCAGGGCCACGACGACGGCGTAGTGCAGGAGCAACAGTTGCAACGCCCGGCGGAGATAATGGGACACCCGCACGGAATGTTCGGCATGTCTGGCCGCGCCGAGCCCGATCACGAGTCCGGCCACCAGGACAAACCCCTCGGCGACGAAATTGAACGGCTGGATCACGCCGAAGGAGAACCAGGTCGGATACGAGGGATCGGTCAACAGGTGCCACGAGACCATGCCGAGAATGCACAGGCCCCGCCAGAAATCGATCCGCTCGTCGCGACCGGCACCGGGGGTCCGGAGGGTGACGTCGCCGGTCGGTTGCTCGCCTTGGCTCATCGGCCGCGCCTTTGCTGGTCATCCACGGAGCCGGTTTCCCCGCAAGGGACGAGTCCCCCCGGCTCGCGTTCACTTCGATTCGGGGCTAATGGCGTAGAGGTAGGTTTGGGCAGAGAAGTAGAGCACGCCGTTGGCGACCACCGGCGAGGTGTAAATCGTGGTGCCCATGTTGAGTTCCTCGGCCAGGATCTCCATCTCCCGTGAAAGGCGGAAGATGGTCACGTCGCCGTCGGTATCGACGATAAACACCTTGCCGTCGACCACCAGGGGCGAACTCCAGCACCCCGACATCATGTCGTAATTCCAGAGCGGTTTGCCGGTGAGCGCGTCGAGACAGAGAAACAGCCCGCTGCCGTCGGCCAGGAAGAGCAGGCCGTCTTTCACCGCCACGGTCCCCATCGTGCGGTGCAGCGTCTCCTCGAAGCGGAACTTGCCGTCGCCGTTGGCGTCGTGGCGGTCGAAGTGCCAGACCAGCGCCGAGTTGGGGTTGTCCCGGGCGACTTCGCCCTGCTCGGGATCGACCGCCTGAATGCGACGCATCGGCAAGGGTTTGCCGTCGGCGTCCACGGCCAAATGCGGGCTGACGTCGCCGCGGCGCGTGGGATCGATACACCAGAGATCCCCCTCGCCCTCACCGTACTCCGGGTCCGTGCCCGTGGCGATGTACACGCGCCCCTGGTGAATCATCGGCGTGGCCAGGATGCTGTTCCGATCGCCCCGGCCACCGTGAATCCACTTCGACTCCTTGGAATTGCAGTCGAACTTCCAGAGCAGTTGGGCTCGGCCGTCGCCGGTTCGCTCGGCCAGGAAGCTGTACAGCCAGCCGTCGCCGCCGGGAAAGATTGCCTGGGGTACTCCTCCGAGCACGCCGCAGGCAGGCGAACCCCACTGCCCGTGCAGGATGTTTTTCCCCGGTGAGGCGTCGGCCCAAACGACCTTGCCCGTCTTCTTCTCCAAGGCCAGAAAACTGGGCGCCTCGGGCGCCGGGACCACTTCGTGCTCGTCCTCGTCGACACCATTGGACGTGACGACGAATAGCAGATCGCCCATCGCGGTAACCGAACAGGCGGCCATGTTGTGCTGCCGGACACCCAGTTTGTCCATCATGTCGAATACCCAAACGACGTCCGCTTCATCGACGGCCGTGTGCTTCTCATCAGTGACCGGTCCGTCGTTCGTGCCGTCGCGAAACCCCTGAGTATCGAGGCAGACGACTTCACCCCGATTGGAAACGAACCACATCCGGTCGCCCTCGACCAACGCGGCGCAGCAGATCCCCTGGTCGGGCCAGTCGTGCGCGCGGCCCGAGGCCAACTTCGGCGCCGAATACTGCCAGAGAAACTCCCCGTCGCTTTCGGCGAAACAGAGCATGCAGCCGAGGTCGATTTTCGCGGGCAACCGCTTCAACCGGCCGCCGGCGTTGTTGGTGGCCGCGAAGACCTTGCCGCCGGCGATCACGGGACTGCCGTACGTGTTGCTCCCCAGCTTGACGACCCACTTAATGCCCTCGGCCTCATCGCCCTTCCACAAACCCGTTTGCCAGTCCAATTCGCCGGCGTTCCAGATTTTCGGGATATTCTGGGCTTGCGGGGTATTGTTTCGCAGCGACGAACCACCCCATTGCGGCCAGTCACCCGAAACAGGGGGTGCCGGGGCGGGTTCCGCCGCAAACGTGGCAACGACAGCGGCAAGGGGAACGACAAAGAGCATACGCGACATTCTCATGGCAGGAGATATCTCCAGGGTGTCCGGTGGGAACAAAAGGAGGGCCGGTGGAAAGGGACAATTCGGTGGGACGGTCGGAAACACGGCTATTGTCCAAGTATAGCAGACCCGGGATGGGCAGGCGAATGTAGCAACATCGTCTGGCGGGGGTCCTTGAAATGACGTATGCTTGGGGGGCAATGCCGGATTGCCCTGGACGCTTGCAATCGGCCGCCCCACGAGGAACAATAGAACGACAGCCCCGAGCGAGGACCTCCCTTGGAATAGGGGGCACCCGCAATTTTTGCCCCTTGGTTGGAAGGAAGCTACCGAATGATTCAACGCAGCCTGATGTTCGCCCTGTTTGCCTGCCTGTTCGCATCGCGACTCATCGCCGCCGATCCGCCCAAAACCGATGCGGCCAAAGCCGCGGCCGAAGAGAAAGCAAAGCCGGCGGCCGAAGAGAAAGCAAAGCCGGCGGCCGAAGAAGCCGAGAAGCCCGCGGCCAAAGCGGAAGAAGAATCCAAAACGGTAAAGGTGAAAGCCGGACCGATGAAGATCGAGGTGACCCTGGACGGGAAGTTCGAGGCCCGGACTATGGCCGACGTCGTGCTGCGGCCGGAGAAGTGGAGCACGCTGAAAGTCGTCTCCGCCGTCGCCGAAGGCACGCGGGTGAAAAAGGGCCAGGTGATCGTGCGGTTGGACCTCAAGGGAATCGACGAGGGAATCACCGACTTGCGGACCGAGTTGAAGCTGGCCGACCTGGCGCTGATCGAAGCCGAAGCGGAACTGGCCTTGCTTGAGGCAAACACGCCCCTCGATCTGAAAGAAGCCCAGCGGTCCGAGCAATTCGCCCGAGAAGATCTGAAGCGATACCTGGCGGTCGACCTGCCGATGAGCAAGCGATCGGCCAACTTCTCCCTGAAGAGCGCCAAGGATCGTTTGGAATATCAGATGGAAGAGTTGCGGCAGTTGGAGAAGATGTACGCGGCCGACGAACTGACCGAGGAAACCGAGGAGATCGTGCTCAAGCGGGCGCGCAACGCGGTGGAGAGCATGAAGTTCATGGTCGAGGGATCCGAGCAGAACCACAAGCAAGCGTTCGACGTCACCTTCCCCCGCGCCGAGGAAGCGAAGCGCCTGGCCCGGGAGAAACAGGCCTTGGCCGCCCAACGCACTCGGGCCGCGGTTCCACGGAAGCTGATCACCGCGCGCATCGAACTGCAGAAGACCAAAGTGGCCCTGGCCCGAAACAAAGAGAAGCTCGATAAGCTGCTGGCCGACCGGGTGATGATGAGCGTCCGGTCGCCGATCGATGGGATCGTCTATCACGGCCAGTGTTCGCGCGGCACGTGGTCCGGCGAGTCGGCCGCCGCCGATAGCCTGCGCGACGGAGGCAGCCTGACCGCCGGAAAAGTGTTCATGACGATCGTCAACCCCCGGCCCGTCTTCTTCCGCGTCGCCGTGCCGGAAAAGGAACTCCATCAGGTAACCGCCGGCCTGAGAGGGACGATCAAGCCCGTGGCGTTTCCCGAGCTGAGCTTGCCGACCGTGCTGCGGAAAGTGGCGATGGTTGGCAGCAGCGACGGAAAATTTGCCGCCCAACTCTCCGTGGCCGCCTCGCCGCAAGCCGACGCCGTGGTGCCCAAGATGACCGGCAAGGCGACGCTGCTGGTCTACCAGACCAAGCAAACGCTGACCATCCCCGCCGCGGCGTTGGGAACCGAACCCTCGGGCAAGCGGCGGCATTTCGTCACCCTGCCCGGTGAAGACGGCGGCCAGAAACGCTTCGTCACGATCGGCCGGCGCGGCAGCGAAAAGGTCGAGATCCTCAAAGGCCTTGCCGAGGGCGACGAGATCCAGGCCAAGCCCGCTACGGACAAATAACCTCACGCGCCGAAGAACCGATACGACCATGATCCATCAGAAAATCGTCCTGCGGCCGACCGTTGCCGCAGTGCTGCTGCTTGTGTTGACAACCATCGCCGTCGCCGACCCACCCCCGCGTCCGTTGCCCGTCGAACAGCCGGCGCCGGAGAAGATCGACAAGGCAATCGAGCGCGGCGTGGCGTTCTTGATCGAGCGTCAGAATCCGGACGGCTCGTGGGGATCGGCGCGCAATACCAAGGGCTTGAATATCTTCGCGCCCGTGCCCGGGGCCCATCACGCCTTTCGCACGGCAACCACCTCGCTGTGTATCTCGGCCATGATCGAGGTGGGCGACAACAGCGACGAGGGAACCGCCGCGTTGGATCGGGGCGAAGCGTGGCTGATCGAGAATCTTCCCCGACTTCGCCGGGCGACCCCCACGGCGCTGTACAACTCCTGGGGACACGCCTACTCGATCGGTGCCCTGGCCCGGATGTACGATCGCCGGCCGGACGACAAGGCTCGCCGCGAGCGAATTGTCGAACTGATCGAAGGGCAGATCGACATGCTCCGTCGGTACGAATGCGTCGACGGCGGCTGGTGCTACTACGACTTCAACGCCCACACGCAGCGGCCCAGCGGTTCGTCGATCAGTTTCGTCACGGCCGCCGTGCTGGTCTCGCTGGACGAAGCCCGGGCGATCGGCGTCGAGGTGCCCGAACGGATCGTGCAACGTGGCATTGCCTCGATCTTGCGGCAGCGCAAGGGGGATTTCACCTATTGCTACGGCGAGTACCTCAAGTATCAACCCGCGCGCATGATCAATCGCCCCGGCGGTAGCCTGGGCCGTTCTCAGGCGTGTAACGTGGCGTTGCGACTCTGGGACGACGAAGCGATCACCGACGACGTTCTGAACGTTTGGCTCGACCGGCTCTTCGCCCGCAACCTCTGGCTCGACATGGGCCGCAAGCGTCCGATCCCCCACGAATCGTGGTTCGCCGTGGCCGGCTACTTCTTCTATTTCGGCCACTACTACGCGGCCCATTGCATCGACCAGTTGCCGCCCGACCGCCGCGCCGCCCATCAAGACCAGTTGGCCCAGATCCTGCTCCGTCTTCAAGAGAAAGACGGCTGCTGGTGGGACTACCCCCTGTACGACTACCACCAACCCTACGGCACGGCCTACGCCCTGATGTCGCTGGCCCGCTGTCGACGATAGGTGGTGGTGTGCGTGTGCCACTGCTTGCTTGCAAGCAGTGCGTCATTGGGAAAGCGATGCGCACGAAATAACGCCGCGGTATCTTCTCGGTCCTGACGTGATTCGCCATGGACCATTGTCTCGTTGGGCCAGCACTGCTTGCAAGCAAGCAGTGGCACGCGAGCACCGACTCGCGAGGCCGCCTCTCGCGCTATTGCCGATCGAGATGCAGCATGGGCAGTGTGCGGTCAACCGTGAGGTGAGGATGCGGCAAACCGGCCCAGTCCCGGGCACTCGACCAGGGCCAGTCGGTGGGAGTGGCGACCAGATTGCGACGAACCGGGTTGGCGTGGATGTACGCGACCGCGTTGTGGATAGCTTCCGGTTCAAACAGATTGCTATCGTACCCGGGACCTACCTGCCAAAAATGATGGTACGTGCGATTCGCGTTCGTAATCGTAAGGCGATCAAGAAAATCCGGTGCCATTTTCTTGAGGAATTGAATCGCCTTGTAGCCCACGGGCTTCTTGATGGATGCGAGGACCTTCCCGGTCTTGGTGTTCTCTTGCCGCGGCCAGATGAGCAGATGAACGTGTTCAGGCATGATGACCCAAGCCCACAGGTCGAATCCGTGTCTTGTACGGGCCGTATCCAACGCGTCGACGAACCATTGGCGCGTGCGGTCCTTTGAGAGAAGAGCAAGACGTTGATAGCAGGAGAAAGTGAGGAAATGGGCATCACCCTCCTGGTCATGGTGCTTGACGCTCTTGCGATGTTCCGAGACTCGTCTTTCCACGGGATCCATGGTCGTCTCAATACAAGAACACCCAAAGCCCTTTCAACCGTTGTATCCTACCGTGTGCCACTGCTTGCTTGCAAGCAGTGTGTCATCGGGAAACCGATCCGCACGAGACAAGGTTGCCGTGTCTCCTCGATCCTGACGCGACTCGCCGTGGGCTGTTCTCTCTCGCGCCCAGCACTGCTTGCTTGCAAGCAGTGGCACACGAG
>JABMRP010000402.1 GCA_013202535.1 Planctomycetota bacterium | reverse complement strand
TCCAGCGACTGGACTCCGACGAGGCGGTGCGCCACGTCGACCAGGACGAACGATTCTACCTCGACACGATGCGAAAGATTATCGACGGCTGCAAACAGCCGCTCTACACCCGAGGCAAGAGCTTCGGGCAAATCCGCCGCGAGCTGGCCCAATGGCCGTCGTCCGAAGGGCATCCGGTGATTGCCGAGGAATTGCTGTTGGCCAACATGTACGAAGCCCATGCCATCCAAGCCCGAGACCGGGCCCACTGCGAGGCCTGGGCACTGGCGCTGGCGCATGCCGCGGGCCGCCCGAAGCCGGACTTCACGGTCAATCCGGAGACCGGCAAGCCCTACGTGCTCGACGAGGATCGCGACAAGGGTCTGATTCTGCTACGCAACGTCGACACCGGCCCACACGGCATCAAAAACATGGTCGTGATACCCGCCCCGCTCGGTTTCCAATGGAACAAGCCACCAGACACCGCCGCGGCGGCCTCCGATGAAACGCAAAAGTAGCCGGCGAGACTTTCTCCGCGGACGCGCAGCCGCCGACGTGGTGGCCGATTCGCTCCAGCGCGCGCTGCCGACCGGGACCGAGGCTCCCGGGGCGGGTGCCTCGGCGTCGGGCTACTTGCTGCGGATCAGCCGCCGGGCCATGGCCTGCCAGTTCGAGATCGTTCAAAACGTCGGGCAATACAAACAGGGCACGGAAGTCGCGTTGGCGGCCCTCGACGTCGTCGAATCCCTTGAGGCTCAGCTTTCGGTCTTCACCCCGTCCAGCGAGGTGAGCCGTCTGAACGAAGAGGCCGCCCATGGGCCGGTTGCCGTCGAGCCGAGGCTGTTCGGACTGCTCCAACTGGCTGCCGAACTTCACCGGCAAACCGGCGGCGCACTGGATGTTACGGCCGGGGCCCTGTCCGAGGTTTGGGGGTTCTCCCGGCGCGAGGGATCCGTGCCCGACCAGAAGGAGTTGGACGAAGCCCTGAAGCGGGTCGGTACGCATCTGCTGGAATTGGACCCCCGCGAGCAGACCGTCCGGTTCCGCCGCCCGGGGGTCCGAATCAATCTGGGATGTATCGGCAAAGGGCACGCCCTGGACCGGTGCGCCGAAACGATGACCGAGGGAGGCGTTGAACATTTCTTGATCCACGGCGGAGGCAGCAGTATTCTTGCCCGGGGCGACGAAGGAGTGACCGGCGAGGATTCGCCGGAAGACACCGCACGGGGGTGGGTGGTTGGAATCCCTCATCCATGGGTCCACGGGCGGCGAGTGGCCGAGGTGCGCCTGCGAAATCAAGCGCTGGGGACCTCCGGCTCGCGTACCCAATCGTTTCGCCACAAGGGGCGTCGTTACGGCCACATTCTCGATCCCCGCACCGGAATGCCGGCCGAAGGCCTCTTCTCATCGACGGTCATCGCCCCCACGGCAGCGGTAGCCGATGCCTTGTCGACCACGTTTTTCGTTTTCGGTCACGAACAGGCCGAGGAATTCTGCCGACACACACCCGGCGTGGCCGCCGTGCTGGTTTTTCCCGCCCAGTCTGGCGGGGGCGTGGCGGTTCGGTCGATTGGACAGGAAGAGGCGGAAATCCGCATATTGGATACGCCTGCCGACGCCGAATCGTAAACGACAGGGGGCCACGCATCGAGGAATTTGCCGGAGAATCCGGCGAAATGTGGCCATTCGTGTACCGTCGCGTTGCCGTCGGGCCTATAATGCAGGTTTGATGCTTTCGCCCGCCACCGGTGGCATATTCCCAAGAACCACGGTTGTTATGTTCGATTTTCTGGGTCACGGCTCCTATCTCGCCATTGTCGTCACGCTGATACTCACCGGGTGTGGTCTTCCCATTCCCGAGGAGGTCCCGATCGTAGCGGCTGGCGTGCTCAGCTCGCCCGAAGTCGGACAGCTCAATCCGTGGTTGGCCCTGGCCTCCTGCATTGTGGGCGTGTTGATCGGCGACATGGTGATCTATTGGGTCGGATATCATTTCGGCCGCGGCGTGGTACGCAACCACCGCTGGTGGTCCCATCTGGTCACCCCCGAGCGGGAAATGAAAATGGAGGAAATGATCCGCCGCCACGGGATGAAGGTGTTCTTCGTCGCCCGGTTCATGGTCGGACTTCGAGCGCCGATTTACATGACCGCCGGGATCCTCCGCTTGCCTTTCCTGCGCTACTTGTTCATCGACGTCGTGTGTGCCACGATTGTCGTGGGATTGTTCTTCAGCCTGAGCTACTTCTTCGGGCCGAGAGTGGGGAAGTGGATTCACGAGACGGGTATCCTGCTGACCATTGTTGTCGTGTTGCTCGCCGTGCTGGCCGGCGCCTATTTGTGGCGCCGTCACCGACAGTCGGGCCGCGAGGAAGAAAAAGTAGGGGCTAGCGATTAGCGATTATCGCTTAGCGATTAGGGGATTTGCCACGCCCCCGGGTTGCATCCCGTGGGTCCGGCACGGAAAGGGAT
>JABMRP010000401.1 GCA_013202535.1 Planctomycetota bacterium | reverse complement strand
ATGAAGCTGGAGAACATCCACCTCCCGCTGAAACGTGGCGACTTGTTCGACGAAATCGAAACGGAACGGTCCCCGGCAGGTTACCTCGACCGGCAGCCGTCCTTCGAGCGTGTCGTCGGCGGGGGAAACCGTCTTTCGGGCGACCGTTTCCCGGGCGACGGGCCGAGGAGCCGGTTTGTCGATCCCGCCGGAGGGCGGCTTCTTGGCAGCGTTTTCCTTACCGCCGGAAAACAGATCGCCGTCGGCCAATTCCAGGTGCAGGCGGTCCAGTCGCTGCAATTCGAACGATTCGACGCCGCCGATGTTGGGACCGTGTTCGGCGATGCTGTCGTCCGACCCCGCGGGCGACAGGCGGATGGTCATCTCCTCCCCGCAGCCGTTGTTGGGACCCAAACGAAAAGCAACCTGGTAGGGTGTCCAAACGCGCCGTTCGGTGATCTCGACGTCGCGGGTATCGATGCGAAGGTCGTCTTCCGGGCCCGGCAGCTTGCCGTCACTGCGGATCGTAACCTGACCCAACAGCCGCCCGCCCACCAGGCGTCCGATCTTCGCCTGTTTCAGATCCAGCGGCGAATCGAACTCCAAGAGCGCGCCCTTGGGCGCCTGCAAGACGATCGCCCGCCGCCGTCGCTCGGCTTGCGTGTCCTTCAGGCCGGCGGCCATGAAGACCATCGTACAGGGATGGATCTCGACCTTGCCGTCACCCCGATTCTTGTAATCCCCCAAGAGCAGCGTGAACTGTTCGCTCTCCAGAATCTTCGACGAACTCAACTCCCACGAACCCGGGGGAAACAGGCCGTCGAATTGCCGCAGTTGCCGCTGGACCGCGTTTTCCCCCATCTCCAGCCGCTGGGCGTCGGGCCCTTCCGAGCGGTTCATGTCGGCCGTCGGTTCGATCATCGGCACCACGGCCAGCGCATAGGCCCAGTAGGCCGTCAGCACGGCAACGAAACTCGTGATCACGCGAAAGACGCGGGCCATGGCAAGTTGCGGGAAATGGGGTTGGGTCGAAAATTCGAGGGATTTACCGCCGGTTGAAAAAGGGGGACTGGCTCCGAGCGGAAGCCACTCTGTCCCGACGAATACGTATGCCAGCGAGGTGCCTGTCCCCCTTTTTCAACTGCTAACGGGATGAATGTTCCTGGATCAAGTCGTCCCACAGTCGCTGTGCCTTCAGAATCAACTCGATCGTCTCGCGGACGGCCCCCTGGCCGCCGGCCAGCGCGGTCACGTAGTCGGCCGCCTGGCGGAGTTCGTCACAAGCGTCGGCCACGGCCACGCCCAGCCCGGCCGTCTCGACAACGGCCAGATCGGGTAGGTCGTCGCCGATGTAACAGATCTGTTCCGGTTGCAGACCGAACTCATCAAGGAGCTGTTGCACGGCCGCCAGCTTGTCGCGCGTGCCCTGGCGAACGATTTCGATGCCCAATTCGGCCGCCCGGGTCTTGACGATGTGCGAACTGCGCGATGTGATCAGCCCGAACCGGTAGCCGGCCTTCTGCCAGAGTTTCACTCCCACGCCGTCGCGTACGTGGAATCGCTTCGACTCGATGCCCTGGTTGTCGAAAACAATCCGGCCGTCGGTCAATACGCCGTCGACGTCGGAAAGAATCAATTCGATCGCCTGGTATCGTGGATCGGCGGTTGGGTTGCTCATAAGCCGGTGTATGACCGTGAAAAGGACGTTGCGACTCGGGTTCTGTTTCCATTTACGTTATCGGGTGCGGTTCGGTTCGCCAGACACACGTTACGCCGCCGGCGGTACGTTTTCGCCCCGGCCATCGAACTCCGACTCGCTACGATCGGAAAAGTCGGCCGGCATCAGCCCGACGACGTCGGTTACGTCGAGAAGGCCCAACGGCCTGCCGGCCTGGTCGACCACGGGCAGTTCGCTGATTTTTCGCTCGGCCATGACGGCCACGGCGTCGGTCATCATCGAACCGATCTCGACCGAACGCGGACCGTCGGTCATGACCCGGCCGATGGGGTCGTCCAGCTCGCCGTCGCGCCGTTCCTCGAACATCCGCGCCAGGTCGCTGTCGGTGAAAAGTCCCCGCAGCTTGTCTTGCTCGTCGATCAGCATGATCGCGCCGGTGCGGCGTCCCGGCTTGCCGGCGGCCACGAAGACCTCGCGCACCGTGTCTTCGACCGAGGCCAGGCGGCATTGCTCCAGCGGCCGCATACAGTGTTCCACCTTGCTCAGCTTTCGGCCCAGGCTTCCGCCCGGATGAAATCGGGCGAAATCCTCGCGGCGGAAGTTCCGCATCTTGCTGGTGACCAAGGCCAGCGCGTCGCCCACGGCCAGCATCGCGGTGGTGCTGGTGCTGGGAGCCAGTCCCAAGGCACACGCCTCGGTGAGCGGACCCAGGGCCACGGTCACCGTCGCCCGACGGGCCAGGGTCGAATCGCCACGGCCGGTGATGGCCACGATGGGAACCCCCATCTCGGCCAACGAGGGCAGCAGTCGCACGACCTCCTCGGTTTCGCCGCTTTGCGAGAGCATCAGCATCACGTCGTCCCGATCGATGCGGCCCAGATCCCCATGCACGGCCTCGGCCGGATGCAGGCAATGGCTCCGCGTGCCGGTCGAGCCGAGCGTGGCCATAATCTTCTGACCCACCAACCCGGCCTTGCCCATGCCGGAAACGATGACGCTCCCCCGGCAATGCAGCAGATATTCCACGGCCCGGCAGAATTGCCGATCCAACCGCCCAGCCACTTGCGCAAGCGTCCGGCTTTCCAGTTCAATAATTTCCCGAGCGTAGCGGAGCTGTTCAAACGAACTCAGCGACCCCGACCGGGCAGCAACTTCCATGCTCTTCGCCTCGTCTTCCTTGACGGCAAGCGTGATGAGAGACCTCGACGGGGTGAATTGTAGCGAGAGAGGTGAATCGCGGCAATGCAAGCTGGGGGGGATGAGAAAGATGCGTTGACTGCGGAAATAACGGGATGCCGTTGGTCGCCCGGCGCCATCTCGTCAACCACACGGTTTCCCGTATGGGGGGGGGGCGCCGAGTTACTATTGGGCCCTTTGCCACCCGCTAACACGCTTGACGGCAACCAGCACAAGTGCATCTAGCCCGTTGTGCCCCCACGACTTGCGCGTTACGATCACCTTCATGGGGCGGGACGTTATCGTGCAGCGGCGCGCCTCATTGCCAGGTCAGAGGTGCTCAATAAACATCAGCTAGATTTCACCGAGCCATCATGAAACTCCAGATCTCTGCACATATCTGCCTTGGCCTTTCCGGCCTATTTCTGGTCCTTGAGGCCACTTGGATCAACAAGCTTTGGTCTAGCCGGGATGAACTTGAACACGCTCTACAGATAACAGCCGGTTGTGGCACTGTCCTCTTCGCGCTCATCTCTTTCTACCTTTTCCTCTACATGAGGAGACCTATCGCCTGGTTCTTTGCAGGTACAGTCATCTTGCTATACAGTGGCATCGCAGTCCCAGAGGGCACTGAAGACCTCTATGAGCTTCTTCGCGACTTCCCGGAGTTCACAATCATCTATCCCATCAGATTACTCTTCACACTATTCCTATTCGTGCCCTTGGGTCTATTTCTAGCCCTTTCTATACTCGACTTCATCCGATTTCGACACCGAAGAAAAGAACAGGCATAATCCTGGCATGGAACGGGAGCAAACGAATGACACAAATCCAACGCCCCCTATTGGCCCTGGCCGCCAGCTTGGCGATTGTCTCGGTGATCCCGCGTGTTTCACGGGTTGTTCACGCCGATGTTACGGGGAATCGGCCTTCGGAGGCGGTGGTCGCCAAGGGCAACAAGGTGCTCGAGCGAGTGAACTCCGAGACGAAGAAGAACTTACAGAAGGAAAACGCCTGGCCCTGGTCGGGGCAGTACTACGCGGGCGACGGATTGGGCTTCAATCTCCGGCTGGCGATCGCCCCGAAGGCGGGCGTCGTCTACTGGAGTCATGGTTGTCTTGGGCTCTATGCGTTGAACTACGGTTCGTTTCGAGAGAAGGACGGCCGTATCCATCTGACCTTTGAGGAGAAGGGTACCGAGGATCCGGAGAACTCGGATGAACCGAGGTTCGATTGAATCGAGGAAAGGCGGATGGCCTGCTCCCGGGCATGGAGTTGTATCACGCGGAATTCCCGGACGTGCGAGTTCTTGACGTATCGGCATCTTCGTATCGCGCCAAGGCTTCGGATTGGCTCTTGGAAGAAGAGCCTGCCGACATGGTCCGTGCCAAGGAGCCGCGGGTGCGGCTGGGACTTCGCTATTCGACGCGCGCTCCCGACTCCACGGAACTGCCATGAACAGAAAACGCACCCACGGAAACCCGGAAGTCATGGTGCCGCTGACGGACGACGACCTCCAGCGGTTCCATCGATGTGCGCCGGCGGCGCTCGATCGGCGCGGCGGTCGTTTTGTTGCCGATGAACTGGGAACGGCATTGAGGCTCTTTGTCATGGGCCTGACGCCGATCGTGGGGATGATGCAGTTCGGCTGGTCGGCCAGTCAGCTTCTGTGCTTCCTGTTGGTGGGGGCTTGGGTCTCGATCCTCTGCGATATCGCGAAGTTTGCACTGCTTCGCAAGGCGGCCGAGACGTTCGCCCAGTCGCGATACGACAACTGGCACGTCTGGGTCGTCGCCGATGCCTTGCGCAAAGGACGAGAGGAACTGCCCAAGACCCAACTCCGCGCCAAGTACCGACCGGGCGCGGGCGTGCTGGTCGACGTGTTGCTTGGCTCCGTCTCGACGGTGGTCATCTGCATGTCGTTGGGCAAGGCCGATTCCGGCTTGGGAATGGGACTGCTCGAAGATCGCGGGGTCCTCTACAGCCTCGCCGGGCTCGTGGGGTATCAGGTCCTGTTCACGGCTTGGGAAATCGTCGACCACAAGATCGGCAGCGGCAAGGACCGCGGCGTCAAGATTGCCGTGGGGCTCCGCGGCGTCGGTCTGTTGTTCTTGATGCTCCTGGTCCTTGTCGTCGGCAACGCCGTGGGAGAAAACGGACCGGTCGCACGGGCGGTGATGCTGGCGGTCAACGGCCTGGTCGTTCTCTTCGGGCTCTTCAGCGTTGCCGGGCTATGGATGATGCGCGGCGAGACGGCCTGGCTCCGCGATTATCTGAGCCGCCGCGGTTGAGGCGGAGATGCCGTGAATCATCGCTCCTTGACGCAAGGCGTTCAATTCGGACTCCGTCCGAGGTTCGTTGACCCAGCCAACCCAATCGTCGCCTCGGCCGACGGGAGCGGCGGACGATCGACATCCTTTGGTAGGCGGCCCACGCCGCCCCTTTGCCCCCGTGAACGGCGCTGTTATATTGACGGGATTCGCTTGGCCTGCGTCCGTACCACCCAATTAGGTGGTCCGCAGTCGGGCCGTTCAGGTTGTGTACATCAGAACACTATTCCAACCCACGGAGATATCCCATGGCCGCGTTTCCCGACGTCGAGAAGATCCAGTTTGAGGGTCCCGAGTCCGCTAATCCGCTGGCCTTCCGCCACTACAATGCCGACGAACTGGTCGAAGGCATCCCGATGAAGGACCATCTGCGATTTAGCGTGGCCTACTGGCATACGATGCGGGGAACCGGTGCCGATCCGTTTGGGCCCGGCACCATGTTGCGGCCTTGGGAAGCGGCTGTGGATGACGTCGACAACGCGATCAATCGGGTACGCGTCTTCTTCGAGTTCATGGAGAAGCTGGGCACCCAGTTCTTCTGCTTCCACGATCGCGACGTCGCGCCCGAGGGCGGTTCGCTGGCCGAGACGAATAAGAATCTCGACGCCGTGGTCAAGGTGATCGCCGAGGAAATGGAGCGCACCGGCAGCAAGTTGCTCTGGGGAACGGCCAACCTGTTCAGCAATCCGCGTTACACCCACGGCGCGGCCACGAGTTGCAATGCCGACGCCTTCGCCTTCGCCGGCGCCCAGGTGAAGAAGGCCCTGGAAGTGACCAAGGAACTCCGCGGCGGCGGCTACACGTTCTGGGGCGGCCGCGAAGGTTACCAGTGTATCTGGAATACCGACATGAAACGCGAACTCGACCATCTGGCCGCGTTCATGCACATGGCCGTCGACTACGCCAAGGAGATCGGCTTCACCGGCCAGTTCTACTT
>JABMRP010000400.1 GCA_013202535.1 Planctomycetota bacterium | reverse complement strand
TTGCCCGACCCCCGTTGGGCCCCAGCAGCCCGAATATCTCCCCCCGGCGAACCTCCAAGTCCAACGCCTTCAGCGCCCGCACCTTTTGCCGGCCCCAGAAATCGCGATAGACTTTGGTCAGGTTTCTGGTTTCGACAACTACGTCGGAATCCATGGATGTCCTCATGGTGGCGCGATGATGCGGGCCCGATTGAGAAAATTGCCTTTATACGATACGACGCCGGGTCCGGTCCGGTTCGGCCCTTTCCGACGGGTAAACGAATCCTCCAGTGTAAGCCGAATCGGGGGGGCTTTCAAGCCGTCGAACCCACCTTCGGGTGGTGCGGCGCCCGTCGGCAACCGGTCCGCTCGCAGGGGTCACCCCGCGACAAGGCCCTTTGGAGCGAGTAAAGTGATGAAATGGGTGCCATGGCACCCAAAGAGAAGTTGCGTCCGCAATCCTCCGGAACACGGAAATGGCCGATTCACCGATCCAGCCCCCAACCCAACGCCGTCGCCGCGACGAGGCCGTCGCCTTTCTGACCGACCGTATCGACTACGAGCGGATGCTCCACGTGCCCTACGGCGAGCGGCAATTCAAGCTCCAGCGCATGCGCCGGCTGTTGGAGCGGTTGGGATCTCCGGATCGCGAGCTGGCCATCGTCCACGTGGCGGGGACCAAGGGCAAGGGATCCACGGCCGTGATGATCGGCGCCGTGCTTTCGGCCGCCGGGTATCGCACGGGATGGTTTACCTCGCCCCATCTCGATCACCTCGAGGAGCGGATCGCCGTGGAAGGCAGGCCCTGCTCTGCCGCCGAACTGGTCGAGTTGGTCGATCGGATCGCGCCGGTGGTCGAGGAGATGGATCGCGAGGCCGCGTCGAACGATCCGGACGACTCGGGACCCACCTACTTTGAGATCACCACGGCCATGGCCTTGCTCCACTTCGCCCGCCGCGGGACCGACGCCGCGGTGCTGGAAGTCGGGCTGGGTGGACGCCTCGATTCGACCAACGCGTGCCGGCCGCGTGTTTCGGTGATCACCAGCATCAGTTACGATCATACGGCCCAGTTGGGCGACACGCTGGAGTTGATCGCCGCGGAGAAGGCGGGGATCGTCAAGCCGGGCGTGCCGCTGGTCAGCGGCGTGGTCGAGCCGGGACCGCGCGACGTGATTCGCGACGTCTGCCGCCGGCTGGGTAGCCCGTTGATCGAACGCGGCACCGATTTCACGTTTGAATATACACCCCCCCGCCATCTGGAATGCGCCGATTCATGGGGAACGGTTGACGTCCGTTTTCCGAACACCGCGGGCCAGAGCGATCTGGAGGGTCTTCCTTTGCCCTTATTGGGAGCCCATCAGGCGGCCAACGCGGCCGTGGCCACCGCCACGCTCGTGCAACTGCGGCGCGACGGATGGACCATCCCCGACGAGGCCGTGCGCGAGGGACTTTTGGCGGCCAAATTACCGGCCAGGGCGGAAGTGCTCGGCCGGCGTCCGGCGATCATCGTCGACGCGGCTCACAACGTCGCCTCGATCGACGCGCTGGCGACCGTGCTGGCGGAGAGCTTCTCGGTCCAACGGCGACTGGCCCTGTTCGCAACTTCCCAGGAGAAGGACTTCCGTGGGATGCTCCGCCGGCTGACCGAGTCGTTCGACGAAGTCGTGCTCACGCGCTACGCGAGTAATCCCCGGGCCGTACCGCCGGAAGAACTCCAGTCGGTGGCACTGGAGTTGACCGGCCGCCGCTATCCGGTGTGCGACGACGTGGAGGAAGCGTGGCGCCGGATCCAATCCGAGGCCAACGCCGAGGATCTGATCTGTGTCACCGGTTCGTTTTTTCTGGCCGCGGAAATCCGCCGGCTCATTTCCCCGTCGGCTGCGACGGACGTCACGAATGCGTAAAGAAACAACTTTCGTTAATCGGGCGCGTATAGTAGCCATCTCGCTCCGCGAGATGTAGCCCGAACAACCCTGGATCTTCAAGGCTACATCTCGCTCCAGCGAGATGGCTACTATACGTACGAGTCCCATGATTGGAAATCGAGGAGGTATTATGCTTGTCACGCGATCGCTTGTAGCCGGTCTGGTGGTAGTGCTGTCGGTATGGACGTCGGGCTCCATCGCATGGGCTCAAGAGGAGGAGACGATCGACGACCCGGTGGTGGCCGACTTGGACACGCGCGTCAATCATTTTCTCCAAGGCGTGTCGAAAGGCGAGACGAGCGAGGCGTTCGACGAACTGCTGACCGGCAGCGTGCTTCGCCAGCAGGAGGAGGCGCTGAAGCGATTGATCGAAAAGACCGACGCTTTGAAAGACCGCTACGGCGCGTTCCGGTCGGCCGAGCGAATCGCCGCCAAGTACGTCGGCACCGACGTCGTGCTCATTAAGTACTTGTACAAGTGCGAGGACTATCCTCTGGTGTGGTACTTCACCTTCTACCGCGCACCCCCGCAGGCCGAGGGCACGAACGACGTGTGGCGGGCCGTTGCCGTGCGGCTGGATACCGATCTGGAATCGCTTGACCGGTAAAGCTACTCGATTTCGCCCCGGACGTACTCCATCGCCTTTTTCAACTGCGGATCGAGGTAGGGTTTGCCGCCTTCGCCGGGCTCGTCTTCGTCGGCGTCGCGCCGTTGGCGTTGCTTCATCAGTTCGATCAGATCGTCGCCCTCGACGACGACTTCATACCCCTGGTCGGGCGACACGCCCCAGGCTTCCTCTTCGCCGACCGGTTTGCCGTCGGCGTCGCGCATGCGATGGATGTTCTTTTCGCTGGGGCGCCAATAGCTGGCGAAGGTGAGCTTCAGGGCACCGTGGCGGGATTCCAGGGGAATGACCTCCTGGACCGTGCCCTTCCCCCAGGTGCGCTGGCCGACGATCACCGCCCGGCTGTAGTCCTGCAAGCAGGCGGCCACAATCTCACTGGCACTGGCACTGCGGTAGTCGACGAGCACGGCCATGGGAAACTCGGGATAGGTGCCGTTGGAGCCAGCCGCGTACTCGGCGCTGATCGATCCGTCGCGACGCCGGATGGTGACGATCACTCCCGAATCGACGAACATATCGCAGATCTCCGTGGCCGCGCCGAGCAGCCCGCCCGGATTGTGCCGCAGGTCAAGAATCAGTCCCTTCATGCGATGTTCGACGAGCCCATCCAGGGTCTCCTTCAATTCGCCGGCGGTGCGGTCGGCGAAGGAGCGTATTCGCACGTATCCGATCTTGTCGTGTCCTTCGAGGAAGAAATTCCACGAACCGTCCTCGTTCCGTGTATCGCCCATCACCGTGTCGACCTTGATGACCGCCCGGACGATCGTGATCTCGACCGCTTCTTCCTCACCCCGGTGCAAGACACTCAACACGACCGAGTCGCCCGGCTTACCCCGCATCCGGTTAACCATATCGGTAAGCGAGAGCGCGTGGGTGCTGTCGCCGTCGATACTCAAGATCGTATCACCCGTGCGAATACCCGCATTGTAGGCCGGTGCGCCGACCAGCGGGCGGACCACGGTAAGCTGCTTCGTCTTGGGGTCGAGCGCGACCTCAATGCCGACACCGCCGAACTCCTGGTCGAGGTCTTCGTTGAACTGCTTGAGTCGCTTCGGCGGGATATAGGCGGAGTATTCGTCCAACTCCGTCATCATACCCCGCATGGCCGCCTCGAAAAGCTGCTCCT
>JABMRP010000399.1 GCA_013202535.1 Planctomycetota bacterium | reverse complement strand
CTCAGGTGCAGCCGGGCGCGAACTTCGCGGGCCCGATTGTGAAGTTTTCGCCATGCGGTCCGATCGGCCGGCGAGGTTTGTCGGGCTTCCGCCTCCAGGGCCGCGATCTGCTCCGCCGACGGCGCGGCGGCCAGTTTCGTCGAGCCGAGCGCAGTGGATCGCGTGCCCATCTTCCGGGCTTCGGCCAAAGTGGCGGCGATCGACTCCAGGTAGACGAACCCACCGAGGGTAAACGTCTTGCCCTCGGCGGTGGTTTGCCACTGGTACGGGTAAACGGCCGGGTCTTCCTTGGCGGTCAGGTTTTCGCTCGCCGCCGGCGCCGTTTTGCCCGGTTCGAGCACGACCGAGGCGAGTTGTACGCGCCCATCGTCGGTGATCGAAGTCGTCAGCCGCACGGCCCAGTTCGCGCGAACCAGTCGCACACCGATCGGATCGAGCCACAGCGACCGGAACTTTCCGTCGCGTTTTCCCGTGGCGGCCACTTGGTGTAACCCCAAGCGGTCGAACCCGGCGGGCAGCTTGCCTTCGATGCGCCGGGCCGTCTCGACCGGAAACGTCAGCGCCACGTCGCCGGTCGCCGGCAGCGCCAGTTCGATCACCTGCCGCGGGCCGTCCCGCTCGATGCACGTGTCGGGGATGTTTCCGCCGGGTCCCACGCGATACGGTTTTCCACCGATGGAAAGCAACTCGGCCGTGGGCGTCAGCGCACCCAAACCGGTCAGATCGCGGGGCGACTCGATGGCCAGGTAGACGTTCTTCTCGTCGCGACACACGCTAACCTGTAGGGTCATCGGCCCGAGGTGCCAGTCGTCGAAGATCGGGCCGACGGGAAACGTGGTCGCCTGTTGCCAGGCCGGCTCGTCGAGCTTGCCGTCGGGGGTGATCGGCGAACTTGCCACGGGCAGCGGCAATGTGGCCGACCCGGCGGATACGGTCATCGCCGGCCATCGGGCCACGCGCCCGGTGCCCGCGCGGCTGACGGCAAACGCGGCCGTGCGCACTTCGTCCTGCCACCAGTAGGCCGCCTGCTGCGGCGTGGGAGCGGCTTGGACGGTAAGCGGTGACCAAGCCATCTGTACGGCGAGAACCGCCAGTGCCCACCGCAAAACGATATCGCCGCGACGTAGCGTCCTGTTCATCTTCATTTCCCCCCGGGTAAGACGGTCCACCCGGCACCCCCATGACGGGGAGGCCGCATCGTACGCCATCCTACGCCATCCTACGCCGCCCAGGAAAATCATGCAACCGACGATGTTTAGCCCCGGCACTTGTGCCCGGCGTTTCAGTGGTGGGCCGGCGCGGCCTACCTTCATCGCATCAAAGAAGACACAATCGACCAGGACACGCGAAATAGCCAATAGGATACGAGCAGATCAATGACCGCCACGTAGAGGGATATTCGCACGAGCCTCCAGCGCCGCGAGAACAACTGACCGCATCGCGTAGCAAGCGTGTGCCCAACGAACAAGGAAACAAGAAACGGTAGCGTCACGCCGCTGAAGAAGTACACATCAACGTACCCCTGGAGTTGTTGCGGAGAGTGATGACGGAATAACGGTCCCAATGTGAAAGCCATCCCCTTAACCGTGTTGGCAATCGCCAGAAACCATCCGACGGCAAACAGTGCGAGTGGGATCGCTTCGTCGCTATTCCTTCTGGCCAGCAGCCCCGACGCACCAAAGAAGAGCACCGCACAGAAGCCGATCGGCCCAGGATAGTACATCGAGGACGGCCGACAATATGGAGTGAACTGGATGTGCCAGGACAACACCACCGCCAGAAAGACACACCAGAAGAACATGTCCCGTAGCGTGAACTGAAATGACGACGTCATGCACTACCCCATAGCCGGCGATTCGCTGGTCCCGCCCTGCAACACTATTCCGTCGCCGACCCCGGAGTTATTGCACCGGGGTCGGTGTGAACGTGCGGCAATCTCGGGTGCCGTGGGTTAGAGAAGCCATGGCGCTTTCTGGAGGCTCGCTCTTGATGTTGCGCGGTTTCGGCCTTGGATCACGCTGTAGCCCGACGGAAAAGGGGGCGGTCCTCTTCGGTCCTTCCGCATTTTCCTACTCGCCGTGGGCCTCACGCAGAGGCGCCGAGCCCGCGGAGGGAGGGAAACACGTGCTCTCCGCGATCTCCGCGCCTCCGCGTGAGTCTCCGTCCTTTCCGAAAGTGGAAAAGAATGGAAAAGGGGAGTGGAAAAGGTGTCGGGTGTCTCTTCTTCCCCCCAACACCAATTTGCCCGCTAGTGGGCCAGAATCGCGCAGCAT
>JABMRP010000398.1 GCA_013202535.1 Planctomycetota bacterium | reverse complement strand
TTCGGTTTCGGCACGCAGGCTGCCGAGGACGGGCACGATCCCGCTACCCCAGTTGGGGTTGTCGCCCAGGGCGACCATCCAGAGACCGGCCTGGTAATCGGCAAACATGACGTTGCGCCATGGATAACAGAAATTGTGGGAGAACATCTGCATTTCTCCCGGGATGAGTGTATGGATCAAGGCGTTGCAGCCGTTTTCCCCGTGAAACCCGCTGTGGCCGAACTCGTGGCTCAGCTTGACGCTGCGCGGCCCGCCGCCACACCAATAGACGGTGCAGCAGCCGTACCCGCCGCCGTTGCCGGGATCGATACGCTGCCAACCGTTCTTAATGCTCGGACCCGTAGTCACGGCGAATTTGTACTTGGGGCCATGCTCACGCCAAAAGGGCATCCTTGCGCCCGAGGCTTCCACGTAAGACCACAGATTCTCGGCAAACTCGAGCGTACCCCGGCGATAACGGGCCTGTTTCTCCGGCTCCTCGGGACACAGCAGGTAGTAGTCGTCGACCCAAGTCGTCGACCCGGCCTGAAAACGCCAATGGTCGCTCTCCAATACCAGATACCCGGGGTTGTCGGGCGGAAACGTCTTGAGGTCGCGAGGATTCGTTACGTACTGCTCTTGGGAAAGCGGGGCCTTCAACTTCGGCCATGCTTCTTGCCACTTCTTGAGGATGAAGTCGTGATCTTCCGGACTCAGCATCCGCGAGAACGGCGAGTGGTGGACAACGGCCCTTTGCTCGCCGTTTTCCAAACGCAGAATGGCCGCGGGAATGAGGACGTCGTCGCTAAACGTGGGGTTGGGGGTGGGCACGGCAAAGCCGCGGAATCCCACCAGATGCGCCTGGAACGTTTCCGGATCCGATTCCGTCCAGTTCCGGCACAACCCGGCCAAGGCTTCGGGGTCCTGCTGCCCCTTGTTCCTGGTCCAGGTCCGCAACGGCGCGCCGCTGGGCACGTCGATGACGTCCTGCCCCTTGCGCGGCCACCACCGCACCGTACGGCGGCGGTAACCCACCGCGTCCGGTCCGCCTTCCTGCTCGACCCGATCGCGTCCCACGTCGGGGCGAACCGCGGCGGGATAGCGGAGGTTCTTATAGAAATCGAATTCCTCGGCCTTGCCGACCAAACCGGGCTCAACCGAAAGGCACATCAGGGCGAGCACCACCGAAATCAACCGAGGGCGCCCCCATCGTGGGCATGGTTCGATTCTCATGGAAGACTCTTTTGCAAGAGAAGCAATTGGCTGGCTTCCTCCGTTCGGCTTGAACTCCTCTCGCCGTATGTCTCGCGCGACAGTCCGTACCGTCCACGCCGTCCGGTCAGACGTGGTCGGGAACGCCCGGAAACCGATATCCCATTCGGGCCACCTCAGCAAATAGCCGCGGTGGGCGTGTTTTCCAACGGGGACGCGTCTACACTTTGTCCGCATCCGGGATCTGGAATCCCTCGCGGTTGGGGTCGTGGACGAGCTTATTGGCCTCGTCGGCGTGCTCGCCGGTGAACCGTTCGGCCTTCGGGTCGAAGGTCAGCCACGGCCCGACCGTGTAGTGGTCCTTGTCCTCGGGCACGCCGCAGCCGTCGCGGGTGATCTCGTGCAACTTGAGGAAGTGTTCGGAGGCTTCCTTGACGTCGCCGAATTGGCCGGCCTGGGCGTTAAACGGAACCTCCTTGCCGATGCGATACGAGTTGTTCATCAGGTGCCCGACCACGCAGGAGTGATGGGCGATGTCCATGTCGGCGTTGGACATCTCGGGCTTGCCGGCGCGGCAGGCCGCAACGAAGGCGCCGAAACAGCCGCCGGCGGTGATCTCGACCGCGGGGAAATCCACTTTCTCGCCCTTGGTGTTCCCCTTCTTGTAGTAGGTGCCGTTGTCGTCCATCCAACCGCCGTCCTCGAAGTAAAATTCGTTCTTCACCTGCCGCTGGTATCCGCTGTAATTCACGTTGCGGACGTTGAAGAAGACGCTCTGACCGTTGGGATATTCGGCGATGCCGAACATCGTATTGGGCGTTTCGCCCTGATCGTCCCACTTGAACCGCCCGCCCAGGGCCATCGCGCGCACCGGATGGGTCTGGTCTTCATCGATCGCCCATTGGGCCACGTCGAGTTGGTGCGTGCCCTGGTTGTTCAAATCGCCGTTGCCCGTCTTCCAGAACCAGTGCCAGTTGTAGTGGACGTAGTTGCCGTGATACTGATCGATCTTCGCCGGGCCCCGCCAGAGGTCCCAGTCCAGATTGGCCGGCGGATCGCTCGGCTCTTTGACTCCGATGCCATTGCGAGGTTTGCAGCAGTAGCCGTAAGAGATTTTCAGCTTGCCGAACTTGCCGTCGCGAATGGCCTTGATCTGGGCGGCGCGGCGGGCGTCGCTCCGCTGTTGGGTGCCGTGCTGCACGACGACGCCGTACTTCTTCCAGGCCTCCAAGGCAACGCGTCCTTCGTAAATGTCGTGGCTGGCCGGCTTCTCCACGTAGCAACTCTTGCCGGCCTGGGCCGCCCAGATGACCATCAGCGAGTGCCAGTGGTTGGGCGTGGCGACCGAGATGGCGTCGAGGTTCTTATCGGCCAGCGCCTCGCGAACGTCGGAAAGACCCTTGACCGTATAGCCGGTCTTGTTCGAGTAACCTTCGGCGGCACGCTGCTGGTGAGCGAGGTCGGGGTCGACCACGTAGGCCAACTCGACGTCCTTCATCCCCGAAAAGGAGCCGGCGTGTGACTGGCCGCGACCACCCATGCCGCAAACGGCCATTCGCAATCGTTCGTTGGCTCCCAGCACTCGGGCCGAGGCCTTCGTGCCGGCGATCGTGAAGCTGGTAGCGAGGCCCGCAGCCGCGGCAGTCTTGAGAAAACAACGACGGGTGGGATGGTTCATCATCGGCTCCTAACGCTATGGGGGTGAGTGATCGAATAGGCCGGTGCAAAGTGCTTGTCCGTGACGATTATACAATCCTCACGGACAAAACCACAACTCAACAGCTCAAAAACCGAGTATCTTACGGCGAAATCCTGAGAACTTCCAGGATTTTCGGCCGCATCTTCGCGGTCTGCCTCATCGGTACACGCGTGCTGCGCAATCCGAGAATCCTGCAAAGCCACTTCGCCGTAGCCGCGGGCGAGTCCTTCAATCGCCGACCGTCTCTTCGATCTGGCGGACCACGACCCGATTGCCGCTAATCTCGACGACCTCGACGGGGCAGCCGGGGGTGATGAAGCTGCCATCGGCCACGACGTCGACGGGCCGGCTGCCGAAGCGAACTTTGCCCGCCGGGCGCAACAGCGATTCGGCGACGCCCCGTTCGCCGACGCGCAGCCCGGCGATGCCCTCGGCCATGACATCGGACGACGTCCGTGCGGCCTGATCCGGCGCGTCCGGCGACTCGGGTTCCGGCGGTTTCAAGGCTAGGCTGTTGAGCAGCGGAATCGCACCGAAATAGGAACTCAGCACAAAGGCCGCAACGAAAAATGCCAGCCCGCTGGTCGCCACGACCAGCAGCGTGCTGGTGAGCGTGTCCAGATCGCCACTGGTCTCGGGGAGAATGAAGTTTTGGCCGGCCAGAACGAGACTGATGATGAGCAGCAAGAACCCAGTCAGACCGGCCACGCCGAATCCCGGCAGCACGAACAGTTCGATGAGCAGAAACACCACCCCGGCGGCAAACAACACAACCTCCAGCCAACCGGCCGTTCCGCCCAGAAACCGGCTCCAGAAGAACAACGAGAAACAGAGCCCCGCGGTCAACCCTCCGATACTGATCCCCGGCGCGCTGAACTCGATGTACAGGGCCACCAACCCGACGACGAACAGCAGGACGGTGACCAGCGGGGTGTTCAGGATCATGACCACTGTGTCGACGCCGCCCCACTCGACCACGGTCAGGTTGTCGCCGAGACGGTATCGCTGGGCTAGTGCCTGGCGGTCGGTCGCGGTTCCGTCGGCCAGCCCCAACTCGACGGCCCGCTGGCCGCTGGCCTCCAAGAACGCATCCTTGCGGGATTCGTGGACCAACTCGCCCTGCTCCCACTGATCGGGATTGGGGTCGGCGGCCACTTCGTCTTCGGAGCGATAGACGACCTCGCGGCTGTGAACGTTCGTGTAGCGGTAAACCAATAGATCTCGATCAACCATCGCCTCAGCCAGCGCCGTCGGCCGCCCTTTCGACTTGGCCAGTTCGCGCACCTCGGCGGCCAAATGACTGCGAACCTTCTCCGGGGCGTGCCGGAACTGGAAGTGTTCGTCCTGAAAGATCGGACCCGCGTCGCCCAACATAGCCTTCGGATCCATGATGATCTCGTCGCACCCCAGGGCCACGATCGCCGCCCCGCTCAGCGCCATGTCCGGCACGTAAGCGACCGTGTGGGCCCACGGCAGATCGCGCAGCCGCTTGGCAATATCGAGACTTTCGATCACGTATCCGCCCGGACTGTCGATCTCGACGATGACCACGTCGGCGTCGGCTGCTTTCGCCTCGTCGAGCTTGCGGTACAAGTACTGTTGCAGCATGGGGTTGATCTCGCCTTCGAATCGGATCAGCACCCCACGGGAGAACTCCCGCGGCGCTTCCTCGGCCGCTGTGCCGATCGCCAGATCCCAGCAGCCCAGACTCAGCAGAAACCAACCGGCTACCGTTGCCGGCCGAAAGGCCGGTTTGCCGAAACGACCGGATCGAAACATGGACCACCTCCGCCGCTGGTGCCCTCGAACGAGTACCCCGGCATTCTACCATTTTTCTCGACGTGACCACCAGCCGGGAGGGCCTCTTCTCTCCAGACACGTTTCCCATTAGGCTTACCCTTATGACAGCACCAGAATCCGAAACACGGCCTCGACTGGAACTCGCCCTGGAAGCCGCCCGGCAGGCGGGCGAGATCACGCTCAGGTACTTTCGCCGCGAAGATCTTCAGGTCGAGCGCAAAGGCGACGATTCGCCCGTCACCGAAGCCGATCGCCAGGCGGAGCAGCATCTGAGGGAGCGGATCGCCGAGGCGTTTCCCGATGACGCGATCCTCGGCGAGGAGTTTCCCGAACGAGCCGGCACCAGCGGCTACCGATGGATCCTCGACCCGATCGACGGCACGAAATCGTTCATCCACGGTGTTCCGCTCTATGGCACGCTGGTGGGGGT
>JABMRP010000397.1 GCA_013202535.1 Planctomycetota bacterium | reverse complement strand
GCGAAGACCACGGCCACCAGCGGGAATTCCGGTTCCCGTAGCGTGAAGCCGCGCAGCGTCCAGTAGTTGTTGAACGCCCGATAGAGCCGTTCGAGAAGTCCGCCACACCACTCGGCGTAGACCTTCGACGTATTGTGGAAGACCATGTAGTTGGCCGTTTCATGGACCTCGAACCCCGCGGGCAACTCGGCCAACAGCCGCATCTTCAACTGGTCGCGCGGCATCGGCACAAAGGGCGCGTCGTCGCTGGTATGCTTAATGAGCTCATTCGGCTGCACGGTCCAGGCCACCCCGTCGGACGCTTGAATCATCAAGCCTCCGTCGGCGCCGGTCACAACCAGCCGGCCGGAGATTTCGATCCGCTTTCCGTCGCGCTGGAAGGCGACCCGTTCGAGCGCGGGACACACGACCGGCTGTCCCCAACAGATCAGAATGAAAGTGGCCGTTAGGATCAAACGTGGCATGTTCCGTGGTTTCCTGTCCATGTTCAGTCGTTGGACCTCGTACCCTCTATTATACACTCCACCGCTTATCACCCAATGGCGGTATGCCGCTGCCTCGATTTTAGCCAGCGTTGCCCCAGAACCACGACGGCCAGGGGCCCGATGGCCAGCAGTCCGATCAGCACCAGGCAAATCCCGGCCACCTCGTGCTCGACACCGCTGTGCAGCAGGAGAAATATCCGAATCGCCACGGTGGTGACCCCCGGCGGAACGGTCAAGTGGCTGGCCGACAGATCGCCCAGCGCGACCACGAAAGCCGCCGCCCAAGCCACCATCAGAGTCGACCGCCGCGCGGGCAGGGCAACACGGAACAACCGGCCCAGCGGACCGGCCCCGTCGACCGAGGCCGCGTGCAGGAGTTCGTCGTCCACGCTGCGCAGTCCGTGCCACACGATCAGGACGGCCACCGGCAACGCCCGAAACGTCAACGCCATCCACGGAGCCAGGATCGAACGGTCGTAGAGAGCCACCAGCCGCGGAATTTCCGGCCGGTTGAGCAGACGGATCACCGCCAGACCGACGACCGTGCCGGGCAGGGCCAAGGCCACCGAGGCGGTCAGCACGGCCGGAGCGGTCCACCATCGACCGCGACGGGCCAGCCAACCCAAGGGGACGGCACACGCAACCGCCGCGCTGGCGGCCAGCACGCCGATACCCGCCGACCAGCCCAACTCGCGGCGATACTGCCACGGACTCGATGCGACGGTGTCCAGGCATTTCACGACCGACCAGGTTCGCTCGCGGCCGGCGGGTGTCTGTTCGACCAGTACCCCGGCCTTAAAGAGCAGATTGGCCAACGGCAACGCGGCCAGCAGCAACAGCACGGCCGCGGTGGCGACCATCGTCGCGCGGCCGTATCGACCCAACCGAAAACACCAGGGCCGCCTTCCACCCGCCGGGCGGCCACGTCGCATGACCCCGAGGCACAGCACCACGGCCACCGCCAGCGGCGCCACGGTCGCGATCAGGCCGGGAAATCCGCCCATGCCGGCCGCTTCGCCCGTTTCGCCGACGGCCCATCGTGTGTAAAGCTCCTCGGCGTAGGTTCGCACACCGAACAGATCGGTCACGGTCATTTCGCCGGCCGTGGTGACGGCAACCCACAGCCCGGCCAAGCCAATCGCCGGGAGCATTGAGGGCAAGGTCACCCGCGCGAAGACGCGCGGGGCCGAGGCGTCCAGCAGTGCCTGCTCTTCGGGCTCGGGGTCGGTCAGCCAGAGTCCGGCTCCGGTGATCAGCACGACCCAGGGCAGCGCGGCGGCCGCATGAACCCAGATCGCCCCGCTCCAACCGTCGACCCACGCGGGAGTGTGCCACGCCAGAGTACACCAGCCTTGGGTTCCGAATCCCGCCTGCCACGCGGCTGCCTGCAAATAGAGGGGCATCACCAGCAGCACGGCCAGCAGCAGCGCGCCGGTGCGGCGCCCGGGCATGTCGGTGCGAACGATCACCACCGCCAGCATCGTCCCCACGGGAAGGCTCACCGCACAGGTCGCGCCGCACAGCAGCAGCGTATTGCCCACCAACGACCAGGTCCGCCCGTCAGTCGAGAAGAGCGAAAAGACCAAGGCCGCGGCAACTGTCAGCAGCAACAGCGTCAGCGGCAGGAATCGGCGATTGGGCCCATGGGGAAAAGCGGTCACGGGTTGCCCGGAGCTAAAGCGGAGTTGGCCGACGGACCGTTACAGTTGACTGGCGTCGATAGCCTGTTGATCGCGGCGGTTGCCGAGGTAACGATGGGTGTTTGCGTCGATCGAGAAGCTCATCGAGCGGACCGATCCGTCGCAGAAGGCAACGACAAACCCGTTGGCGTGGGCGCTGCCAAACGTCCAGAAGTTCGCGGTGCCGGCCCTGTCTTGCAGCGGTTGGTAACAGGTCCACGAGAACAGGTCGTAGTCGTCGGCCCCCAGGGCGGGTTCGTCGTCACCGTAGTCGTTACCGGTGAAGTAGTTGTCGGGGTTGAGATACTTCTCGCCGACCAGGTACGTGTTGCTGGCCCCGTCTTTGATCTCGGCCATGGTCACTTCGCTTCGCTGGTGGCCGAGGCCGGTTGATGCGGCGAAGTACCCCTCGGGCTGGAGGCCATTGCCCGCATCTCCTTCGGACATACTGCCTGGACCGAATCCCCAGCCCTGCCGATAATCGCCGCCGTTGACCGCGTAGTCGGCGCGAAACCATCCGTGCCCGAGATTGGCGGGCTTGTCGATGTTGACCAACCAGGAGCGACTGGCACGGACGGGGAATACCGCGGCGCGGCGCCGGCTGGGACAAATCAGCCCGACCAGCGGCACTTGGACCATCTCCAGGGCCAACTGTTTCTTCCGCGTCTGGTCCGTCTCTCCGAGGCCCAGGTCGTGGAGCCCTTGCTGCTCGATGTAGGGCAGCAGGTTGTAGAAGAATCCACCCGGCTGTCGGCCGCGATACCCGCGGTCGGGGTCGCCCACCCAACCGAACCCCCAGCCGCCGGTCGGGAAATGCCCGTGCGCTTCTTCGTGATTCAGGGCGGCGATTGCCATCTGGTGCAGATTGTTGCTGCACTGGATTCGCCGGGCCGCTTCGCGAACCGACTGAACGGCCGGCAGCAGCAACCCGATGAGGATGCCGATGATCGCAATGACGACCAACAGCTCGACCAACGTGAACGCGCGGCGCGTATCGTTTGCCATGGCTTCTCTGGTCCTTCCGAAAAAGGAGGGATGCCCTGTTCCATGCGCGCCGGGGCCTAATCCGACGCGCCCGTTGCCCTTTAGCTTACCACACCGCTTACCTAAACAGGAACCCACCCCCGGGGTGGTTTGCGAGTAATACCGCAGATGTGATTGGCGGCGGCGTCACGGTGCGAAGGCTCCCCGGCAGACCGGGGTCTGGTGGGCTTGTCGCGTGGCAAAAGGGCAAGAAACCGACAAAAGAGGCGAGTCCAGGGCTTGGAACTGGCCTCACACAGGTGGTCATAGGCCGGCTGTCAAGTCGGACAAGTCTTCAGCGATCCCGGCTGAGGATCTCGGCAGTCAGTCTCAACTCCTCCGTACGGCCGTAGAATCCCCATGACATGGCCAAGGCCCCCTAAGATAAAATATATTACCTTAGCGGGTTGTACGCCGTAAGTCCTTCCAACACAACAGAAAACGAGCAGGAAGTTCTGGCTTCCGCGGATTCCATGATTGCGGCCGCATTCTTTGTATTTACCCTGATTCCCCCAGGTCCGCGCGTTTCTCCTGGGGACTTCCGTATGCCGCCCCCGCAGGGTAGGATAGGCGGTTGGCAAAGGGACAAGGCAAGTGGGTTGTACGGTCAATCGGCGTCGAGGCACAGTGTGAGGAATGTCCGAGGCAATGACCCAACCGGTGATTCACGCGGTGACTCACGCGGTCCGACGATTTCGGACAGGATTGCCCAGACCATCCTGGCGCTGACGGCCCGTTTCCTCAGCGGTGCCAGTGTGCGCTGGATCGACTGTCAGCCGGACACCTGCCAACGGGTCTACTTCGCCAACCATACGAGTCATCTCGACGCGGTGGTGATCTGGTCGGCCTTGCCGGCGGCGATTCGCGTGCTGACCCGCCCGGTCGCCGCCGCGGACTATTGGACGGCGGGACGGGTTCGGCGCTATCTGAGCGGCCGGGTGTTCAATGCGCTGCTGATCGACCGCAAGGAGATCAAGGTGCATCGCAGCCCGATCGACATGATGATTCGGGAAATGGGTGACCGCTACTCCTTGATCCTTTTTCCCCAGGGCGGGCGGAGTATGGGCCCGGAGGTGGGCGAGTTCAAGAGCGGCTTGTATTACCTCTGCAAGAAGCGGCCGGACCTGGAGTGCGTACCCGTTTACCTGGATAACATGAACCGCATTTTGCCCCGAGGCGAGGTGCTTCCGGTACCCCTGCTAAGCCGCATTTGTTTCGGGCCGCCTCTGTGGCTGGAGGCGGGTGAACCGAAGAGCCAGTTTCTCGGCCGGGCGCGTCAGGCCGTGCAGCGACTGAAGGAAGCGTAATCCGCAACGAGATTCGATGCCATGGAGCCGAAAACACTCATCCTCGTCGGCGTCGTGTTGATCCTCCTGGCCGCGGCCACCGCGGCGGGGCAGATCTTGCGCCGGCGAACCGCTCTGGGGCTCAACCCGGCGGCCCTGGAGGCGTTCGGATCGCGCGTGCGGGCGTGGTGGTTGATTTGCGCGGTGGTGGCCGGCGCGTTTTTGGTTGGCAAGGTGGCCACGGTGGTCGTGATCGGGCTGATTTCGTTTTGGGCCCTGCGCGAATTCATCACGCTCACCCCTACCCGGCCCGGAGACCATCGGGCGCTGTTTTGGGTGTTTGTTCTCTGCACGCCGCTGCAATACGTGCTGGTGGGGATGGGGGAAGAACAGTACGGGCTGTACAGTATCTTAATCCCCGTCTACGCCTTCCTTTTCATTCCCGCACGGATCGCCATGGCCGGCGACTACAAGCGGTTTCTCGAGCGGGCGGCCAAGATTCAGGCCGGCCTGCTGATCTGCGTCTACTGCTTCAGTTACGCCGCGGCGCTGCTGACGTTGGACCTTGGGGAGAACGCCGACCCGGACGCCAACGAGCGACTCCTCTTCTTCTTCGTCGTCATCGTACAACTGAGCGACGTCCTGCAATATGCCTGGTCGAAACTGCCGACGAAGCACGTGATCGTGCCGACCATCTCGCCGACGAAGACCTGGGAGGGGCTGATCGGCGGTACGGTCAGTGCCGCGCTGGTCGGCGCCGCGCTGGCCTGGGCGACGCCTTTTGAGCAATGGTGGATGGCCGCCGTCATGTCGACGGTTATCGCCCTGATGGGGTTCGCCGGCAGTCTGACCATGTCGGCCATCAAACGCGACCGGGGCGTCCGGGATTACGGCACCCTGGTCGAAGGGCACGGCGGCGCCCTGGATCGTATCGACTCGATTTGCTTCGCCGCGCCCGTCTTCTTCCATCTCACCCGCTACTACCTCACGCTGGTCGGGTGAGGTGGGCCGGAAAGTAGCTGTCGCATTGGGGTGACTGGGGTCGGCCTGCGAGGAACGAGCAGGGAGCCCCCAGATCGTCCGCAACTGGGGGCTCGACGCTCGTTCCTCGCAACTCGACCCCAGGCACCCACCGCCTGAAACTGGAAAGTTATTTGTCGGTCGCCCCTAAGGATCCGCGTCGGCCGTTTCCTCAAGATTCCCCCTCTCCCGTCACTCGACCACCAGCCGGACCACCGACTCCCGCTTCACGCTCACTGGCAAACCCTCGCGCAATTGCCGGCCGGTAAACATGCGAGGTGATTCTTCCGATGCGTCTTGCACGGCGTACCTCTTTGCCGCCGCGACCGTGAACCATTCGGGAAACTGGTTCAGACGAGGGTAGTCGATCGGTAGCTTCAAGTAGTCCCGATGCCGTGGGACGTCGAAGATCAGCCGCCCGTCCCACGGTTCGTCGGCGGCGACGTGAATCAACAGCTCGTCGCCCCGGCGCACGGCTCCGAAGCGAAGGTCGGCCCGCCACGGGCGGACGGTCAGCCCTTGTGTCTTCCAGAGGGCGTATAACAACCACGTCCGGGCCGAATTGCCGTCGCCGTGCCAGCCTTCGATCACTCCGTCGGGCTTCTGACGCCGGAACATGTAGCGGATCTCATGATCGATCCACTCGGCGACCGAAGGGACCGCTTCCCGGTTGTAGAGGTTCAGGGCGCTTTCGATCGAGTCGGCATAGCCGTCGTTGCTGCCGCCTTCCCAGCCGTAATCGCGGTAATGCTCGTTCATGTTGCCCAACGCCCGCAGCACGGCCTGGCGATAGGCCTCGGTCTTGTCGACCAGGTAGACCGAGTAATAGCCGTTGTAGGTATAGCCCCAGGTGTCACAAATCCGCTTGTCGTGGGCCCCGGTCTGGGGATGGATCGACGTGTAGACCATGCCATGCTCATTCGTTCCGACCTGGAGGATCCGGTCGAGCATTTCGTGTAGCGGCTCTCGATAGGCCTCCTTCTTCGGCCGGTCGGCGAAGTGGACGGTCACGTACAGTTCGCACAATCCGGAGACGATCTCGCCGCCGTGTGCGATCAGCCGGAGACTGTCCGCGTCGCGCGTCGGATGATGATCGCCCAGCAGATAGTAGTCGCCGATACGCAACGCGTACCCGAGGTACTTCTTGTCGCCGGTCATCCAATAGGCACGGCAGAGCACTTGCAGCATCTCGCCGTTGATTTCCGTATTGGTCGAAGGGATGTTTCCCCAGCGTGTCTCGACGGGAGCGTGTTGCCAGATGTCGTCGAGAATGCCGAGCATCCGATCCGTCCATGGGCACGGCCCGAGCCACTCGGTCACCGCCAGCAGGCCGTCCTTGCAATACTCCGAACTGCCGAAGATGATC
>JABMRP010000044.1 GCA_013202535.1 Planctomycetota bacterium | reverse complement strand
TGGTTGGAAGGACTGGCTCGGTACCTGCGGGTGGCGGAGTCGGAAGATCACCGGGCGCTCTCGGATGCACGGCTGTTCCCCGAAGGCTTCGCGCTTCGAGACGAGGCGAACGCCATCGTGGCCATGGCCTTCCGCAACGGTCCCATCGAAGACCTGCACGCCGGGAAATCATCAGGACTTTTGTCGAACCCCGAGTCGAGCAGGATCACCGACGACGAGATGAAGACGCTGATGATCAACGCGAGCGAGCAGGTCGCGAAGCTCTTGGAACTGAAGGAGACCGATCCGGAGGAATACTATCGGCAGATGCTGTCCTGCAACCACATGTATTGTCGGCGGTGGGAACGATAGATCGATTGCGATGGCGCCAGCTTGTTCCCATGAACAAGTTTTCGGCCGGGCTAGGTCGTCCTGGGGCTGACAGGAAAATGGCCGGGGAGGTAAGCCCGAACTACCTGCGGATCGGTGCATAGAACCGCTGCCGTACACCGGGGTATCGCGATACCCGCAGGGTAGATTCTTGGGGGGTTAGTGAGGGTTTCGAGTATCGTGAAAGCGGGACCGAAAAACTGCCCAGATTGGCAGAAAACCACGTTTTTCAGCGGTAGTGCAAAACCGACTTACCTGGTTCCGTAGACCGATGCTCTATCCAATTGAGCTAGGGGTGCGGGGGTTGTTTGCTGGATATTCGCTTGGGAGAGCGGGAATCGGTGTTTCCGCCAACGCTGGGCGAGCTTTGTTAGGATACCAGAAAAGAATCGGTCCGCAAGCCCCCCGGACTTTGACGCGACCAACAACCCCCTCGCCAGAAACGACCGGGACCCCAAATGCGAGTCAGGGCGATCTACCGATCTGGATCGAGCGAAACGGCTACTAGACGGGTTTTCATGCCAGGCCCAGTACGTCATTCATGGCGTACATTCCGGGTGATCGGCCGGCCAGGTATTTGGCGGCGGCCAAGGCGCCCAGCGCGTAGGCATCGCGGTTGGTCGCGCGGACGGTCAACTCGACCGACTCGCCGAGCATGGCCATCACGATCGTGTGTTCGCCCGGGTTGTCGCCGGTTCGAACGGCATGATATCCGATTTCCCCGTGCGGTCGGCGTCCGACTTGCCCCTGGCGTCCGTGGCGATGTTCGGTCTGGCCCATCACGGCGGAAATGATCCGGCCGAATTGCAGCGCGGTGCCGCTGGGCGAATCCTCCTTGAAGCGGTGGTGGCGCTCGATGATCTCGACGTCGGCATCCTGATCCTTGAGCGACTCGGCGGCGATTTCCGCGAGTTTCATCGTCAGGTTGACCGCCAGGCTCATGTTGGGAGCCCAAAGGACGGGGATCCGCTCGGCCAAGGTGTGGAGCATGGCCGTTTGCTCTTCGCTCATGCCGGTAGTGGCGGTGACCAGGGGGATGTTTTTCTCGCGGCAAACTCCGGCGATACGCTCGGCGGCGGCGGGCACGGAAAAATCGATCAGCGCGTTGACCTCGACTTTCAGGGCTTCATCGAGCGGCAAATCGATCGGCCCGATTCCGGCGATCACCCCGGCATCCTCGCCGAAGCGTGGATGCCGGGCGGACTCCAGTGCGGCGACCAGCGAAAGTTCTTCATCGGCCGTGGCCAGTGCGACCAGCCGCTGGCCCATGCGTCCGGCGGCTCCGTGGATGGCAATGCGTGTTATTGTCATGTGCTTGAAATTGGGGGTTGTGAAAACTAGCTATACAATTCGATCGCCTTGATGATTTCGTCCAGATCATTGGCCACGCTGACCGCGCGGTTGGCGAATCCGGCGCGAAGTACACCGCGGCTGCCGAGGGTTCGGTCGAACAGTTCCTGGTCGGTCGTATGATAGGCGACCGTCGCGGTGGGGTCTTTGAGTTGATGGCCGGTGAGGATACAGACGACGCGTTGGTCGGAACCGATCACCCCTTCGGCCACCAGGTTTCGGACGCCGGCCACGCTGGCGGCGCTGGCCGGTTCGCAACCCAATCCGCCGGCGCCGACCTGCGCCTTGGCGTCCATAATCTCCTGGTCGGATACCTCGCGGACCACGCCGTCGCAGACTTCCAAAGCGCGGAGGCATTTGTGGAAGTTGACCGGACGGTTGATCTCGATCGCGCTGGCAATGGTCGACGCCCGACGGCCGGTCTCGTCCATCTGCCGGTAGTAACGGCCGGTCTGGTCGGCATCGGGCTTGCCGCCATTCCAGCGGACTCCTTGCCGATGGTAAAGCTCATAGAGCGTGTTGGCGCCGGCGGCGTTGATTACCGCCAGTCGGGGGATTCGATCGATGAGGCCCAACTGCTGCAACTCGAAGAAGGCTTTTCCGAAGGCGCTGGAATTGCCCAAGTTGCCGCCGGGTACGACGATCCAGTCGGGTACTTCCCAGCGCAGGGCCTCAAGGACGCGGAACATGATCGTCTTTTGCCCCTCCAGCCGGAAGGGGTTGACGCTGTTGACCAGATAGATCCCCAATTGCTGGCTGACCTCTTTGACCCGGGCCATGGCATCGTCGAAATCGCCGGCGATTTGCACGGTCAGGGCACCGTAGTCCAGCGCTTGGGACAACTTGCCGTAGGCGATTTTTCCGGAGCCGACGAAGATCACCGCCTTCATCAGTTTCGTCACCGAGCAGTAAAGGGCCAGCGACGCGCTGGTGTTGCCGGTTGAAGCGCAGGCCGCGCGGGTAGCGCCCACGCTTCGGGCATGGGTAAAGGCGGCCGACATGCCGTTGTCTTTGAAACTTCCCGAGGGGTTCATTCCCTCGTACTGCAAGAACAGCCGCCCGCGGCGGATACCGGCGTAGTCGGCCACGCCGTCGGAAGGCATCAGCAGGGTTTGCCCCTCCCCCACGGTAACGCACTGCCGCAGGGGCACGAAGGGCAACAAATCGTGGAAGCGCCAGACCCCGCTGAAACAGAGTGGATCGGCCCTGCGGGTCCATTTCTCTTCAAACGCCTTGAGCGATTTCGGCGGCTTGAGGCGGTCCCAATCGTAACGCACGTCGAGAAGCTCGCCGCACCGGTCGCAGGCGACGCGGATCTCGTCGATGCCGTACGTCGCCCCGCAGGCGGGCGAAATGCACTGTTGAACGGCCGTTTCGGTGGTGGAAATGGTCACGCTCTTTTCTTCTGATGGGCTGGGGTAGCCCGTTGAAATAGTTGACTCCGCCGTCTTGGCTGCCATGGGCGGCTTGTCCACCCCCGGCCGGCGCCATCCGAAGACAAGGGCGGGCAAGCCCCACGGCACCCGTTCCCACGTCTTCTCTAATCTAAATATATAGCGGGAAAAGGAAAAGTGCCGGACGATTATTCTATTCCTGGCGCGACCATCGGCTCGGCATGACTGCGGCTATACCCCCCGTCCGGATTGGCACTGCATTATCCATCGGGATCCGCGAATAGACGCAAATGGGTCGAGCGAAGACAATTGGCGTCTATTCGCGTCCATTCGCGGTCCCCTATCCTGTGCTGTTGCTTCCGGCGGCGGTCCTGGGCGGCGAACGACCATGCGTATTGTGACGTTAGTTATTTTTATATAACAAGTTACGCATTGTTCGGCCAATGGGTATTCTACTGGGGCTCCGTTCTGCGGGGAGATCAAAACAGGGGGGAGGCAGGCCCTCCGCTGTAGTGTCCGCCACGGCCGGCGGATACCCAACATTTGACAAGACCAGCGGTGCCCCTTAAAATGAGGAGTCTCGGAACATCGCGATGCAAGTAAATCGTGATGGTAGAGCCTGTTTCCGGAGACCATTCGATGAAGAAGGCAGAAGTACAAGTCTACAAAGAGCGGCTTCTCATGCTGCGAGCCCGGCTCCGGGGCGACGTGCATCAGATGGCCGATGCGGCACTGAAGAAAAGCCGAAGCGAGGCCAGCGGCGATCTTTCGAGCATGCCGATCCACATGGCCGACATCGGTACCGATAACTTCGATCAGGAATTCACGCTGAGCCTGATGGAAACCGAAGAAAGCACGCTACAACAGATCGAAACCGCTCTGGAGCGTGCCGAGGAAGGAACCTTCGGCGCGTGCGAAGAGTGTGGCGTCAAGATTCCCAAGACCCGACTCAACGCAATCCCCTATGCCTCGCTCTGCGTGAAGTGCGCCTCCCTACTCGAACAATAGTAGGGGAGCGGCAATGAAGACGGTTCCCGCCAATCGGTACGTGGTCTTTTTCTCGATTGCCGTCGTCGGATGCCTGGCCGATCTGGCGACCAAGAGTTGGGTATTCGGCCGCCTGGGCATGCCCGGTGAGCAGCCCATCTTTTGGCTCTGGCCCGACGTTTTCGGGCTGCAAACCAACCTCAACGAAGGCGGACTCTTCGGCATGGGGCAGGGCAGGGTCGTCCAGTTTGCCGCGGTGTCGGTGATTGCCGCGATTGGGGTCCTCTATTGGCTCTTTTGGGTCGGGGCTGCTCGCGACCGGCTGCTCAACGTCGCGCTGGGATGTGTTACCGCCGGAATCTTCGGCAATCTCTTCGACCGGCTCGGGCTGCCCGGGCTGTCTTGGAACTACGCCAACTCGCTCCACGAGGTTGGCGAACCGGTGTTTGCAGTACGCGACTGGATCTTGGTCATGATCGGCCGGTTGCCCTGGCCAACCTTCAATATCGCCGACAGCCTGCTCGTTTGTGGGGCATGCCTGCTGGGAATCCACGCCTTGATCGATTGGCGGAAAGAGCGGGCGGCGGCACGCAACAGCAAGTCGGTCCAGAGCTAGCAGCCTGTTGAAAAAGGGGACTGGCTCCGAGCGGGAGTCCGCCTTTCCCGACGAATACCGTTCGTAGGCATTGTCTACCGCGGTTGCGGGACGGACACCTTGCGGGCCGGCCCGTCGGATCGTAGACTAAAGGATTGTCGATCCGTGGGCATCGCGCCAGGGAGCGTCCTCTCCAGGTTCTCGCGCCCGGAACCTCGCCCAACCTTGCTCACGGTGGTCGCTTCTAGATTATCGCACCGAGTCGAAAAGCGGCCGTTTTGGTCGCCCACGCCCGCAATCCGGGTAGAGACGCTCCGAACCATCATGTCGCCACCACGGAAGCAATGGTCTCCGGGCCGATTCCTCGATTTGCCGGGCCGATACCTCGATTCGCTCGTCCAACGCGTTCGGCACCACGGGGTACCGGCCGTTCCCACCACCATCGTACTGGCCTGCGTGATCGGCATTTTGGGTGGCTATGGCGCGGTGGTCTTCACGTTTCTGATCGATTTCGTCACCCGCTGGTCGATCGAGCCGTTCGTGGACAAGAGCCAGGCCGACTCGAGATGGCTGTTGATGCTTTGGGTCATGCCAGCCCTGGGACTTCTGGCGGTTTCCTGGTTTACCCGCCGTTTTGCACCGGAGGCCCAAGGCCACGGAGTGCCGGAGGTGATCACGGCGGTGGCCCGGCACGACGGGGGAATTCGTCCCCGGGTGTCGCTGGTAAAGATCCTGGCCAGCGGCGTGTGCATCGGCACCGGTGGGTCGATTGGTCGCGAGGGTCCGATCGTGCAGATCGGCTCGTCGCTGGGGAGCGTGGCCGGCCAGTGGTTCAGGCTGTCGCCGCGTCACATCAAGGTGCTGGTAGCCGCCGGAGCCGCCGCGGGCATCAGTGCCACGTTTAATGCCCCGATAGCCGGCGTGATCTTTGCCAGCGAGATTATCCTGGGAAGCTTCGCGGTCGAAAGTCTCACGCCCATCGTCGTGGCCAGCGTGTTGGCCACCGTCGTGCAGGAGCAGGTGGGCGAGCACGGATTCAACCGGGCGTTTCCCGCCCTGGATCACAACTTCGAGGGCGCGTGGCAGCAATTGCCGTCCTACTTCCTGCTCGGCCTGCTTTGCGGGCTGGCGGCGGTCGCCTTCACGAAAATGCTCTATTGGGTTGAGGACGTCAGCCAGCACTGGCTATCCAAGTGGTGGAGCCGCGCGCTGGTTTTGGGGCTGTTGGTGGGGATGGCCGGCGCCTTGTATCCGAGTCAGCCACCGGTCGTCTCGGCGGCCGCCGAAGAAGAGAATAGCCAACCGGGACGTCCGCTGCCGCCGTTGTTCGGCGTCGGATACGGCGTGGTCGACCATGCGCTGCATCTCGAACGGACCGGTTCACAGGCCCCGAGTGAAGACGCCCCGACCGATGGCGCCCCAACCAAATCCGCCCATCCCGACGCTCCGGCCAAAATGGTCCACCTGGAAGACGCCGCGAGCATGTTGGCCGAGTTTTGGTGGTTGTTGCCACTGGCCTTTCTCAAGCCGCTGGTGACGAGCCTGACACTGGGGGGCGGCGGGTCGGGAGGAATTTTCGCGCCCTCGTTATTCATGGGCGCCACGCTCGGCGCGGCCTTCGGAATCCTCTGCAACTGGCTGATGCCCGGCTACAGTGCCAACCCGGGCCTCTATGCGATTGTCGGCATGGGGGCC
>JABMRP010000396.1 GCA_013202535.1 Planctomycetota bacterium | reverse complement strand
TGCTGCGGATGAACGAGGACGAAGGCAAGACCTGCCCGTTCCTGACCGAGAAAGGATGTGGCATCTACACCGACCGGCCTTGGCCCTGCCGCATGTACCCGGTGGGACTGGCGGCCAGCAAGGACACACCCGACGGCTGGCGCGGCGAACGGTTCTACTTTCTCATGCAAGAGCAGGGGTGCGAGGGATTCGAGCAGGCCAAGGAGTGGACGATCAAGCAGTGGCTCGACGACCAGGGCGTCGACGAGTACGACGAGTGGGGTGAAGCGTTCAAGGAACTTACGCTCCACAAATTCTTCGAGACGGGAGGGTCCCTGTCGCCCGAGCGAATGCACATGCTCTTCGTCGCGTGCTACGACTTGGACAAGTTCCGCGAATTTGTTTTCCAGAGCACGCTGCTGGAGCGATTCGAGGTGGACGAAGATTTCGTCGAGGAGATGGGCTACAACGACGAGACGCTTCTGCGATTCGCCTTCCTGTGGCTGCGGTTCAGCCTGTTCGGCGAGCCGACGGTGCGAGCCAAAGAAGACGCCGTCGAGGCGATCCGTGGGGAGATGGAGAAAGAGAAGGAGATGGCGCGCAAGCAGCGGGCCGAGCACGCTGAAGAGGAATCATGATGAGTGGAAACGGCAAGATTCTCGTGATCGGCGGCGGGATCAGCGGCATGACCGCGGCGATCGAAGCCTCCGAGGCCGGCTGCGATGTCGTGCTGGTCGAGAAGAATCCCTACCTGGGCGGCCGCGTCGCCCAAATGAATCAATACTTCCCCAAGCTCTGCCCGCCGAGTTGCGGTCTGGAGATCAACCTCCGCCGGATCCGAACCAGCCCGAGTATCCGCTGCCTTACCACGGCCGAGGTCGAGAAAATCGCCGGTGGGCCCGGAAGCTATCAGGTGACCGTGCGGCAGCAGCCGCGGGGCGTGAACAACAAATGCACCGCCTGCGGCGCCTGCGTCGAAGCATGCCCCGTCGAACGACCCAACCAATACAACTTGGGGATGGACACGACCAAGGCCATCTACCTGCCCTTTGAGATGGCCTATCCGGTACAGTTCGCCATCGACGGCGAAGCTTGCACGGGCAGCGAGTGTGGCAAGTGCGTCGAAGCCTGCCCCTACCAGGCCATCGACCTGGAAATGAAAGCCGAAACGATCGAGATCGAGGTCCAGGCGGTGATTTGGGCTACCGGATGGGAACCCTACGACGCGAGCCAGATCGACGGTCTCGGATTCGGCACGTACCCCAACGTGATCAACAACCTGATGATGGAGCGGCTGGCGTCTCTCGACGGCCCCACGGCCGGGAAGATCCAAAGACCGGGCGACGAGAAGGAAATCACCAGCGTCGCGTTCGTGCAGTGTGCCGGATCGCGCGATGAAAACTATCAGAAGCACTGCTCCGGCGTCTGCTGCATGGGATCGCTCAAACAGACCCGCTACGTCCGCGACCAATATCCGGACGCCGAGATCCACGTCTTCTACATCGATATCCGCTCGCCTGGGCGGCTCGAGGATTTCTACGCGGCGGTGCAGGAAGACGAGAAAGTCCATTTCATCAAAGGCAAGGCGGCGAAGATTACCGAGGAATCTCCCGGTGGAGATCTGCTGGTCGAAGCCGAAGATACCCTTTCCGGGCGGCGGATCACCCAGAAGGTAAACCTCGTCGTGCTAGCCACGGGACTGGTGCCGACCGACGCGGCGATATCTATCGAGGGCGGAGAACTGCAACGAGACGAGCACGGGTTCCTGACCGCCGATCAGCCGATGGCCGGTCTGCTGGGAGCCGGATGTGCCAAGCGACCGGTAGACGTGGCGGCGTGCGTGCGCGACGCCACGGGTGCCGCTTTGAAAGCTCTACAAAACTGCGTGAAATAGACCGGTGAACGATGGCAGATAACGACAAAAAAGTAGCCGTTTGGATTTGCAGAGGTTGCGACGTCGGCGAGTCGATCGACGTCGAAGCGCTGGAAACTCTCGCCACGGGCGATTGTGAGGCGGACTCCTGTCAGTCCCACGCGTGTTTGTGTGGCGACGAGGGCGTCGAACTGATCAAGACGGGGATCCAAGATGGCGACAACGCCCTGGTGATCGCCGGATGTTCGCCCCGATTCAACACCGACACCTTCACCTTCGACGGATGTCTGACCGAACGGGTCAATCTGCGCGAGCACGTTGTCTGGAGCCATCCGGCCAATGACGAAGATACGCAGATGCTCGCCGAGGATTACCTGCGGATGGGTATCGTCCGGGCGAAGAAGGCCGAAGTTCCCGAACCGTTTGAGGCCGAGATCGACAAGACGATTCTCATCGTCGGCGGCGGGCAAACGGGCATCACCGCGGCGCTGGAAGCAGCCCGGGCCGGTTACCAGATCGTGCTGGTCGAGAAGGAATCGCAACTGGGCGGCCGGCTCAACGGCTTCTCGAAACTGTTTCCCAAGAAACCACCCTATCGCGAGCCCCAACCGGTCGATCTGGACTCGCGAATCCAACAGATCGAGCAAGACGACCGGATCACGGTGTACACCGGCGCGACGATCGAGAAAATCACCGGCCAGCCCGGCCAGTTCGACGTATCGGTCCAAACCAACGGATCGACCACGCAGTTCCGCGCCGGCGCAATCATCCAAGCCACCGGATGGAAGCCTTACGACGTTTCCAAGCTGGGGCATCTTGGGGCCGAGTGCCAGAATGTTGTGACCAACGTCCAGATGGAAGAGATGATCGCCTCGGGCAAGATCACCCGCCCGTCCGACGGCAAGCCGGCCCGGCGCATCGCGTTCGTACAGTGTGCCGGCTCCCGGGATAAGGACCATCTGCCCTATTGCTCGGGCGTTTGCTGCCGGGTGACGTTGAAGCAGGCGATGCTCGCCCGCGGGCTCGACGACCAAACCCAGGCGTTCGTTCTCTACAAGGACATTCGGACGCCGGGCCAATACGAAGACTTCTATCTTGCGGCGCAGGAAGATCCGGAGATTTTCTTCACCAAGGGCGAGGTCGTTTCGGTGAAGGAAACGTCCGGCGGCGATCTGTCCGTCGAGATGGAAGACACGCTGATCGACAAGCACATTTCGGTCGAGGCCGATCTGGTCGTCCTGGCCACCGGCATGGTGCCGCAAGCGGCCGACGGCGAGGCGGTCCGCCTGTATCAGGACGCCCAAGCGACCATCGCCAAGGGCGAAGCCGGCGCACAACTGAAGATGGCCGAGGAAACGGTCGAGAAGCTCAAGGACCACGAGGGGACCGCGATTCTGAACCTCGGCTACCGGCAAGGGCCGGATATGCCCGTGTTGAAGTACAGCTTCCCCGATTCGCATTTCATCTGTTTCCCCTACGAGACCCGGCGGACGGGTATCTACGCGGCCGGTTGCGTTCGCGCCCCCAACGATACCGACGCTTGTGCCGAGGACGCCGCGGGTGCCGCGATGAAGGCCATCCAGAGCGTGGAACTCGCTTCGCGCGGGGCGACCGTGCATCCGCGCTGGGAAGATCAGTCCTATCCCGACTTCGCGTTGCAGCGATGCACGCAGTGCAAACGTTGCACCGAGGAATGCCCCTTCGGCACCCTGGACGAAGACGAAAAGGGGACGCCGCAGCTCAACGTCACCCGATGCCGGCGATGCGGGATCTGCTTGGGAGCGTGCCCCGAACGGATCGTATCCTTCAAGGACTACTCGGTCCCCATCGTCTCCGCGATGATCAAGGCGATCGACGTACCCGACGAGTTCGAGGAGAAGCCTCGTCTGCTCGGGCTGCTCTGCGAGAACGACGCCTACCCGGCGCTGGACATTGCCGGGCTCAAACGAATCCAGCACAGCGCCTGGATCCGGTTCATCCCGGTTCGCTGTCTGGGGGCGGTCAACGTCGTCTGGATCGCCGACGCCCTGTCCAAGGGGTTCGACGGCGTGTTGTTGGTGGGCTGCAAGTCGGGCGACGATTACCAATGCCACTTTGTCCGCGGCAGCGAGTTGATGGGCACCCGGGGTGACAACATCCGAGAGAAGTTGACCGCGCTGGCCTTGGAAGAGGAACGCGTCCGTGTCGAGCAACTCGATATTACCGAATTCCGCAGATTGCCGGAGATCATCAACGAATTCGCTCAAGAGATCGAAGATATCGGAATGAACCCGTTTAAGGGGTTTTAGTCCATGCGTTGTAACGAATGCACGCCGTGCGTGCTTGTTTGAAAGTTCCTTTGGGTTTCGGGCTTAGCCCGCACTAGGGAGCGTTGATACCGATGCCAGACCCGTATCCGGTCAAGCCAGACAGGGAGTTTCTCCATCGCATCCTCGACGAGGGTGGCGAAAACGTGAAGAAGTGCTTTCAGTGTGCCACTTGTTCGGTCGTTTGCAATTTGTCGACCGGGGAGAATCCCTTTCCACGAAAAGAAATGATCTGGGCTCAGTGGGGCCTGAAAGATCGGCTGATGGCCGATCCGGACGTCTGGCGATGTCACCAGTGCAACGACTGCTCGACGAAATGCCCGCGCGGCGCCCGTCCCGGCGACGTGCTCGCCGCGATCCGGCAGCAAACCGTGCAACACTACGCCGTACCCCAGGTGCTTGCCCAGTGGCTTAGTCAGGTTAAATATCTTCCGCTGGTGCTGCTGGCCCCGGTCATTCTCATGGCCATGGCCCTGGCGGCCCGTGGGTTGCTTGGCAAGAGTTCGCACTACGGTTTCTTCGCCGAGTTATTCCCCCACTGGCTTCTCATTGCGTTTTTCTCGACGATCACCACGGCGGTGGCCGCCGGAGTCGTGATGGGCGTCTGGCGCTTCTGGCAAGGGATGAAAGCGGCCGACGAAGCCTCCGGTGGGTATAAACCCGTCTTGGGGCTCGTCCCCAGTGTGATCAACACGGTCAAAGCGATTCTCACGCACGAGAAGTTCGGCCAGTGTACGACCCAAGCCTCGAGGCGCATGGCACACTTGCTGGTGTTTTACGGCTTTCTGGCATTGTTCATCGTTACGATTTGGGCGGTGATCGATCTCTACCTCAACCCGCTGATCGGTATTAAAGCCATGTATCCGTTCGACTGGATGCATCCGATGAAAATTCTCGCCAACCTGGGTACCATCGCGCTGATTGCCGGATGCGTGATGGTCATTCGCGACCGGCTCAAGAACGAGGAAGAATACGGCGGAAGCACGCTGTTCGACTGGACGTTCGTCGGCTTGCTCCTGGCCGTGGCCGTGACCGGGTTCCTGACCCAGATCTTCCGGTTTGCCGCCGATCCACACGAGCGATTGGCCGAGATGACCGCCCTGGGGAACGTCGCGTTTACCGTCTATTTCGTCCATCTCGTGCTCGTATTCGATCTACTGGTCTACCTGCCCTATTCCAAATTCGCCCACATCGTCTACCGGACGGTGGCTCTGGTCTACTCCGAGCATACCGGGCGAGATGGGAAGACGGCGGAAGAAGCATAACGGTTGTCATTGCAAGAGAAAACACACAACAAAAGGAGAGTCTCATGGGCAAACTAGTCAAGCCGCTCGGCTCGGACACGTTGAACCCGCTGTACGTCGCGGACGACGCGAAGCGCGCCGAATTGGAAAAGGAAGCTGAAGGACTGCCCAAGCTGCTGGTCTGCTCGCAGGCTGCCGCCAACGCGGTCATGCTGGGGAGCGGGTATTTCAATCCGCTCACCGGCTACATGAACCTCGCGGATTCGCTGTCCGTGGCCAAGGACATGAAATGCACCTGCGGTCTTTTCTGGCCGGTGCCGATCGTGAACATTGTCAAGGACGCTTCGGCGATCAAGGACGCCAAGCGAATCGCTCTGCTCGATCCCAACGTCGACGGAAATCCGGTCATCGCGATCCAGGACGTCGAGTCGATCGAAGAAGCGACCCCCCAGCAGATGCAGGCCATGGCCCAGCAGGTCTACGGCACCACCAGCATGGAACACCCGGGCGTCAAGGCCTTCCTCTCGGTCGGCAATACCTTCATCGCCGGGCCGATCCAGGTGCTCAACTACTCCTACTTCGCCGTTGACTTCCCGGAAACCTTCCGCACCGCCGTGGACATCCGCGAGATGCTGGAGAAGAACGGCTGGAGCACGGTCGTGGCCTTCCAGACCCGAAACCCGATGCACCGTGCTCACGAAGCGCTGGTCAAGATCGCCATGGAGCGAGTCAACGGCGACGGTGCCGTGATCCACATGCTGCTTGGTAAATTGAAGAAGGGCGACATTCCGGCCGACGTCCGCGACGCCGCGATCCGCAAGATGGTCGATCTTTACTTCGAGCCCAACACGTGCGAAGTGACCGGCTACGGCTACGACATGCTCTACGCCGGTCCGCGCGAGGCCGTGCTGCACGCCGTGTTCCGTCAAAACATGGGTGCCTCGCACCTGATCGTCGGCCGGGACCACGCCGGAGTGGGCGACTACTACGGCGCTTTTGACGCCCAGGAAATCTTCAAGCAAGTTCCCGAGGGCGCCCTGGAGCTGAAGGTCTTCGAGGCCGACCACACCGCCTTCTCCAAGACGGTTGGCGACGTGATCATGATGCGAGAGGCTCCCGAAGGCCACAAGAAAGAGGATTTCGTTTTCCTCTCCGGCACCAAGGTTCGCGAGATGCTCTCCGC
>JABMRP010000395.1 GCA_013202535.1 Planctomycetota bacterium | reverse complement strand
CAATCAGGGCAAGTGAGAAAAGCATCCGAACTTTTGTCATGCGTGGAACCTCGCTAGCGCGGGACCAAGCCCGCCGGTAGCATCCGGTGGGTCATGGGGATGGTGGAGTGGGTAGCCCCGTCTCGATCAGGTGTCGGTTCAGAATGCAAACAATCTCTTGAATCGTACAGGGATGATGATGGAGATCCCCGTGCTTGGCATCGACGAGCCGCTCGGTGGCCACGCCGGGGTGTCTCGCGCTGGACACAGGCACGACACCGTCGGCCGGACCGCCGACCAGCATGCGTCGGCCGGTGCCGATAATCGAATGCAAGGTCACCTCGGAGGAGACGGGAAGGCGACGAATTGCCTCCAGCATCGGATTATCCGGTTCCAGCATATCCACGCTGGTCGGGATTCTCCGATGCAGTTGCCTCGCGAAAACGCCCGGATTGTTTCGCAGGAGTTGTTGCAGATCCGCGGTCCGGTCTTGCGGTTCCTTCACCATCCGTGAGGCGAGGCGTCCCAGAAGTCTCTTGGCCCAGGACGAGCCGCCGTGCGGCGTGCCGATGAAGATCACGCGTTTGACCGAAGGCTGCGGCTGGAAGAAGCAGAGCCTGGACAACGTCTCGCGTTGCTCCGGCGTTGCCCGAATGCGATCCAACGGCACGCTGGCAAGGGCATCCCACAAGAGGGTGTTGGCGTAGGTCACTTGGAGCTTGGCGACGAGGCCGCCCATGCTGTGGCCGATGAGCACCATCTGCGACAGAGCCGGGTCTCGGCCTTCCGGATCCAACGTGTGCAATGCGGCCTGGCATTCTTCCCGAAGGGCCGCCGCGGGCCTCAAGAACGGCTCGCCCGTGGGATATCGGAAAACCCAGATTTGATAGCGGTCGATCAGGTCCGGGCGGGCGCGGATCTCGTTACCGACGTCGGCCCAAGTCAAGGGATCGGACAACAATCCGTGGATAAAGATCAAGGGGATCTTACCCGGCTGGTACGGTTCGAGCATGGTCAGTTTCGACGTGGCCGTCGAGAGGCCTGGCTGAAGAAAGGCGGCCAGGGCATCGCTCTTGGTATTCTTCAGCAGATAGGCAATCGGCGCCGAAATATCGGTCGCCAGCCGGAGGTCGTGTCCGCCGACCTTCGCGTTCTGGACACGCAGAGGATCGAAGAGCACAAGCGTCATGGAGTGTGGGGCATGGTCCTCGGTGTCGTGGCTGCGGCACAAAACGGCCGTCGCGGCGAAGAACTGTCGCGGAGTGTGGAACCGTTCCTCGGCGTCGTGCTGGCGCACAACGAGCAGAGGCACGCCGAGCCCCGCGCGCCGGTAAACGGTCGCCAAGCCGCTCTCTTTGCCGCTTCCGGTGACCAGGAGTCGACTGAAGTCTTCCCGCTTCCACGGGAACCCCTCATGGATGACCGGAATCATCGTCGAACCGGTGCGCGTGTTGACCAAGAGGCCCGCTGCCGGGTCGAGCCGTCCAAAGTGTTGTCCGGCGCGGACGAGACGGGCGAGACTCCGATGGTAGAGCGACCAGGCGCTTCGGTAGGGCTGGTCATGCGTGCGCTCGGCGCCTTGGGCCAGCTCGATGCAGCGCCAAGAAAGCTGTGTCGCGTCGAAATAGCCGTCAACGCAGCGCTGGGAACCGCGCAAATGGCTCGCACCAGCGGAGGCATACGCTCGCCGGGCCGCGTGCAGAACGTCTTCCAGATCACGCGCACCGTCGGCGACCGCTCTCGACTCGTCGGGGGCTGCGGCAACTTGTTGGCCGATGCCGATAGCCAATAGGCACCCGAACACGACGGCTCCCCGTACCATTCGGCGATCAAGGAGTCTTTGCGCTTCGGTGAGGTGTCCGATTCGAAAGATCATGGCGATACTCTCCCGCCTTTCGTCCAAATGCTGCCTGGAGAACTTGGCTTGCAGGGATCAGCACCGGACGACGCGCAGGCTGAGTTCACGGTTTGAAGAAAGCCCGTTTACCCGGGCCCACTCAATGATCCGACCGCCGGTGCGAAAGGCGGCAACGGCGGTCGGTCGTTTGGCTGGGTTCGTTTTGCGGACGGCTGACGTTGTGTTCAGTCGAGCTTCCCCAGTGCGTCGGCCGCCGCTTTGCGAACCGTCGGGCTGGGATCTTCCAGTGCGGCGGTGAGCGCGGGCTTCGCGGATGCGGCCAACTTGCCGATGTCGCCCAGGGCAATCGCGCTTTCGATCCGCGCCACTTCGACTCCGGTGGTGAGCGCTTCGATTAGCACGGGAACCGCTCGGGCGGCAGCCGCCTCGTCGTCGGGCCGGATTCGCACGAGGGCCCAAATACTCGCCCGGGCCAGGCGAAGATCATCGCTGTCGTGAAGTTTCGCCAAAGTGTCCACTGCCCCCCCAGCGGCGGGTCCGATCTTGGCTAGGGCGAAACAGGCGGCCAGACAAACCTGGCCATCGGCGTCGGAAAGCGACTTGATCAACTCGGGCACCGCCGGTGCGGCGTCGGGGCCAATTTGCCCCAGTGCGAAGAAGACTTCCGTGCAGTACGCGGCATCAGCCCCTTCGAGCGACCCGATCAGAGCCGTTACGGCGTCTTTGGCCTCGGGGCCAATTTTCCCCAAGATCGCCACCGCGCCGTCGCGCAGTTCTTCGTTGCCCAGTGCTTTGACCAGCATCGGGACCGCTTTGGCACCGAGTTGAGCGACTGCCTCGCGAGCAATCGCCTTAACCTGCGGGTCGACGTCGTCCATCGCTCCCGCCAGTGCCTCGGCCAGGGCATCGGCCGATGCATCCAACTCACACAAGAGCCGGGCTGCGCCGAGCCGGGTGGTCAATTCCTCGCTTTCCAGACTGGTTACGATCAGTTTCAACGCGGCGTCGACGGCCTGTGCATCCTCGGGATGAATTCGGGCATTGGCCCAGGCGCAAACGAGTTGCTGGAAGGCATTGTCGCTCGCGCTGGCCTTCTCGACCGCCGCGGCACCCTCGGGCAGCCCGAGTTTTCCCAGTAAGTAAATCGCCGAATAGCGCACGCCCGGGTGACCGTCGTCGATCCGCTTGCTGATGGCTTCCACGGCAGCGCCGGCCGGTTCGCCGATGGCGGCCAGCGCCAGAACGGCCTCGCGGCGGACGTCCGGATTGGGATCCTCCAACAGGCCGGCCAACGCGGGCACGGCCTCGGCCGCATCGGGACCGATCTCGGCCAACACGATGCATACCCAGTATCGGGCCGGCTCATTCTCCAAAGCGGCGATTAGTCTGGGCACCGATTCCTTGCCTCCGCCGGCCAACATTTCGACGATGTGGGCCTCGGCGGCCGGCGAGGCCTTGCTCAACAGGTCGATTAAGAGGGGACGCATCTGTTCGGGGCTTGGGTCAATCGCCCGCAATGCGGAGACGGCCTGATGGCGGTTGACGGCGTAGGGATCGGCCAACATGCCCACCACGTCGGGGACCGCCGACTCGGCCGCCTTGCCCATCCGACCCAACGCGTGAATCATGTGGGCACGAACGCCCGGTACTTTGTCGCCAAGGCCCTTGACCAACGCGGGCACGGCTTCGGCAGCCGCGGGACCGATGGCCCCGAGAGCCCGAGCTGCGCGCCAGCGCATGTGTACGTCTCCCGAACCCAGAGCACCGGCCAGCGCGGCAACGGCCTCCGCCGAGTCGACACGTTCCCGGCCCAATGCATCGACTGCCTCGTGTCGAACGGCCGGATCGTCGTCGGCCATGGCGGCAATACGCCCGGCAGTGCCATCTGGCTGTGCGGCGGTCGGCTCCTCACCCGAAGCGACCGTCTGGAACCCGGCTGCCAGCAACATCGCGAGTGTCCACCGCGCCGAAGCCCGACCGATGCCTGCCAAACCAGTACTGAAACAACTCATGCGTCCGCTCCCTTGTCTCTTGTCTCTTGATGGGTCAGAATATAGGATTATAGGATATTGTAACAACCGCTGGGCCGCTGGCCACTTGCAAAACGAGAAGTTTCGACCTCGATTTACCCCCCCGATTGGGGAATTTTACTGGCAGGGTCTTCAGACTGGTCCTATACTAGTAGCGACGAAGATTGGGTACAATGCTGCGATCTTCAAACGCCGTTACGTATTTGACTACACTCATCAACCGGTGGGGAGCCCGCGAAATGGGCTTCACGGGAGCACGACCATGAAATGTATCACGATTCTCTCGGTGGCGGTAGTGGCATGGGGTATCAGTTCGGCCGACGCCCAATACGATCGCGGCGGGAGTGGCGGCGGTTGGGGCGGCAACAACTATTACCATTCCTCCACCGCGGCCGAAGGCCGTATGCGTGGAACGGCCGACGTCATGCGAGCGGCGGGCGATGCCAACATGAGCAACGCCGCCGCGCAGAACCTCTACCAGGACGCCTACTCCAAGGAACTGGACAATCGCAAGAAGGCCACCAATACCTATTACGAGAACAAGGCCGCTTGGCAATCCCACCAGGATCAAGATACCAAACTCCGCCAGGCCCGGGTCGCGGCCTACCAGACAAGGATGGCGCCGGAGCGCACCGGCCCCTCGCAATTGGACCCGATCACCGGCACCATTCACTGGTCAAAAGTGCTCAGCGCGTCGATCTTCGATTCCCAGCGGGAGAAGATCGAGGAGTTCTTCACCCAGCGCGCCCGGTACGGCAGCATGCCGCGATCCGAGGCCGATCGGATCGGGGAGGCGGCGAAGCAAATGCGCCGAATCCTGGCCGACAACAAGGATTCTCTCGACCCCGCGGACTACACGGCCGCCGGCAAGGAGATCACCCGCCTGCAATTCGAGGCAAAGTACCCCGTCGGGTAGGTGGTAGATTTCTCTCAGGCATCTCCGTTGACGTGCTGTTGGCAAACCGGCACGGCTTGATAGCCACTGGTATTGTTGTGCGCACTCATTCTATCGCGTGCGCCTTCGCTTGGTCGTGTGTGCGCCGGCTCTCGATGCGGCCCGCTCCGACGACATCCGTCTTCTCGCCGGTGATTGCCTTACCGCGAGTTCGCCCGTAGTATACTGTGTCCGATCAGGGAACCGTCTCCCCGCCGAAATTCTCCCAACCCGGTCCCAGGAGCCTCCAATGACATACCGATCCATCTTACTTGTCGCACTTATCGTTTTGGTTTCCCCCGCCATGGCCGCGCCGCCGGCCGATCGGCACGCTACGGCCCGGCACGCCGGGGATGAAGCGGCCATCCGCCAGGCGGTCGCCTCGTACGTCGCGGCCTTCAATCGGGGCGACGCGGAAGCCGTGGCTCGTCATTGGAGCGACCAGGGCGTCTACACAAATTCTTCCGGTCAGCAGTTCCAGGGACGCGAGGCCATCGAGAAGGAGTTCACGGGCTACTTCTCCGAGAGCACGGGCCAAATTGTCGAAGTGGGTCACCCCACGATTCGCTTCATGGCGCCCAATGTGGCGGTCGAGGAAGGCAGAGCCCGTGTGAGCCGCCGCGGCGAACCGCCCGCGGAAACCGGCTACGTTGCCATCCACGTGAAGCAGGCCGGAACGTGGAAACTCGATAGCGTCCGCGAGACGGTCGCGCCTCCCGAGCCGTCGCACTACGGCCGCTTGAAGGGCCTGGAGTGGATGATCGGCCGCTGGGTCGATCGCGACGAAGACTCGACGGTCGAAACCGTTTGCCAGTGGACCAAGAACAAGAATTTCATCACCCGGTCGTTCACCGTCTCGATCAAGGATCGTATCGACATTGAGGGAACGCAGGTGATCGGCTGGGATCCGGCCGCTGGAGCCGTCCGTTCGTGGATGTTCGACTCGGAAGGCGGGTTTGGCGAGGCCCGCTGGTCACGAGAGGGAAACCGCTGGGTCATCAAGGCCTCCCGTACGTTGAAGGACGGGGAAAAGGCCTCCGCCGTCAACATTTTGACCTACGT
>JABMRP010000394.1 GCA_013202535.1 Planctomycetota bacterium | reverse complement strand
TGACCGGCTCCAGCCCGGCGGGTCCCAAGCGAAACGCCCGCATCACCGGCCGATCGGCCAACTCCGTGAGATACTCCGGCGGCTCGTCGCCGTGTAGTTGGATCAGGTCGAGATGAAGCCGGTCGAATTTCCGGCAGACCTCCTCGGCCGGCGCGTTGACGAACAGGCCTACTTTGACCACGCCGGCGGGCAACGATTCGACGATTTCACGCGCCAGCGGCTCATCGATGAACCGTTCGCTCCGCTCGAAGAAGTTCAGGCCCACCGCGTCGGCCCCCGCGGTGACTACCGCCCGGGCGTCTTCGACCGAGGTCAGACCACAGATTTTGACGCGAAACATGGTTTGATTCTCAAGAGGCGGGAGGAAAGAGGTCTCGTGCTTGGTGCGATCGACGTACGGCTCGGCGGGCTCTCCACCACTATAATCGATCTGGGGCCGGAGAATCGACCCGGGTCGGGGGAGAGACCCGCTCCGAGCGCAGTCGATTCCAAAAGGTCCGGTCCTGCGGGGTCGCCCTGGCCGGGTCAAGCCGGTCGCGGTCGGTCGTCGATTCTGATACGGAGGCGGTGTACGGCCGCCGAAACGGCAGACGCCTTGCTCAACGGGCGGAGACAGAGGGCTATCGAGGATGTCCATAACAAGCCAACCATCGGCGGAAACAGCGGGATCGGGTCGCCGTTTGGCCGCGCGGGTGATTCTCGCCGTCTGCGCCATCGGGGTGGTCGGCTGGTCCGTGTATACGATATTGAGTGGCCGTCCGGTGGCCGAGGCCCCCGTCGACTGCACGGCCACCGTGTCGGTGCCGATCCGGCCGGACATCGAACGACAGGCCCAACTGACCCAACTCCACCGCGAGATCGCTTCCGAGGCGAATGTTGGCCGGGCGTTGGACCGGCTGAATACGGCGGAAAAGGAGACGAACCGGACCGGCTCCGAACCGTTTCCGCCGAGGGCGTTGGTGCGGCGCGTGCAACAGGGGCTCCGCGTCTTGGCCAGCGAACCGGACCAGCCATGCGTCGTGACCATTTCGTTGCACCTGACCGGCGACGACCGGACGTTGACTGTCCCCGTCGTCCATCAACTGGCCACGCAACTGGCCGACGATTGCCGCGGTCTCCTGCGGTCGCCCACCGATTCGGGGCGCGTCGAGGCGGAATCGGCTGTCGCGGCGGCTCACGACCGGCTGGCTCAAGCAACGAGTCGGTGCGACACGTTCGTGCGGACCCATCTTGCCGAGAATCGGCGCCGGGCTGAAGAGGCCGTCGCGCAGGCCGTATCATCGGAGGTCGAAACGCCGCCGCCGGCGATTTTCCCGCCACGGACCGAAGTCGCCCCCCCGTCGATGAGGGACAACCCGGCCTGGACGGAAGCAAAGCGGACGCTGACGGCGCTGGAGGACGAGCGTAGTGATCTGCTGGTGCAGCGGACGCCGCTGCATCCGTTGGTGATCGACGTCGACGCGCGGATCGAACAGATGACGCATCGGCTGGGTCAAATCCCGCCACGAATCGCCGCCGAGCCGGACGCTCTGGCGGATCAAACGCCGGTCGTGCCGAGTCTGCCGCCCGAGCCGGTCGTCTTGCCACCGGTCGAATCGCACCCGGAACCGGCCCCCCCATCCCGTCTCAACTTGGCGGAGCACACCGCCACGGTTGCACAATACAAAACGCTCTGGGCCGAGGTGGCCGACGCCCTGGAGCAACACAGCCGCGCGATCGCCGCCGGCCGACGGGTCTCAGCCTCGCGGGTGGCAAAAGATCCCGTCGAGATCTCGATGCGCGGGCCGAGCGCACCGGCGGATCCACCGTCGTCGCCGACGGGATTCCTCCTGGCCATGCTCGCCGCCGTCCTGGCGATCGTGGGGATCCTCTCGCTCGCCCCCCTTCTCCGCCGCCCCGATCTCGTCTTCTCAACCCCCGAGCAAGCCCAAGCCCAACTCCCCATCCCCGTGATCGGAACCGTCGGACTCCACGATACATGGCCGACGCTATCCGAAGCGGGATGAGAGGTAGGAAGTAGGGACTAGTGCTTTGTCAAGTTTAAGAATTGGGGTTATGCGCGACAATGCACTAGCAGGTCATATCGTGAGCGGCAAGGCGCTAGCCGCCGGTATTGCAGGGTAGAGTCGACTCG
>JABMRP010000043.1 GCA_013202535.1 Planctomycetota bacterium | reverse complement strand
GTTGAGCATCACGCGCAACTCGCCGTCGAACTGCCGGTCCTGACCGCCGCCCAACGGCACGGCGTAACCGAGCGTAAGCGTGGTGCGGTGGTTGAACTCCAGGTGGCTGCCGAGCGTCAGGTTGACGGCCTCGAAAGTGGAAGCTCGGCTGCCGATGGTGAAGTTGGCGTCGGTCACGACGTCGCTTGCCTGGAGCGAACGATTCCAATGAACTTCGGCCGTCCAGGCTACGCCAGTCAAGCGGCGTTTGGGGTGACGACATCGGTAAGACCAGTAGCCGACACCCGCGTCGACGTACATCAGCGTGGCGTCTTGCAGCACGCCGACCGACTGCAGACCGCTTCCGAAGAAGTTCGTCGAGACGGCGTTGCCGCTAGGGTCGACGTCGACTTGGAAGAAGCCCTGGGCGAAGAATCGGTCGTCAGGCGTCCACAGGCAACCGAGAAACGGCGCCAGGTGGACGGACTCGTTGCGGATGCGAACCAGCGGCGTGCCGTCGGTCAGCGCGACGACCGTGTCGTCGCCGGTCGGAGCGGCCACGGTTAATCCGGCCGAGACGCCCCAACTCTTGGTCTGAAAGAGCAGCGCCTTGAAGGTCAGCCCGAGGTTGCCGAATTCACCGTGCGACATGCCCGTCACGCCGTCGGCCACGACCGTGCTGTCCAGGCCGGTGGCCATGGGCGCCTTCAACTCGAACGAGGCCATGCCGTCGAAAAACGTCTTCTCCAGTCCGAGCGTGAAGCGGTTGACATCCACGCCGGACCCAAACAGGGCGGCGTTGTTGAAGTAGTGGTAATCGAAGATCAGGCGGTCGCGGGGAATCGGGCTGGTGTTGTCGGCGATCTTCAACCGGCCCACGGTGCCGCCGGCCCCGGGACTGGGAATGTCGAGGAATACTTCGTACTGGTAATGAAACACCGATCCGAAGTCGTCGCCGATATCCAGCGGTCCCCGCGGAAAGGACGGGTTGTCGAGCGTTGCCGTACCGGAGACGTAACGCGTGGCTCCCGCGGTCCCCGGATTACGGCCGGTCAACACCGCATCGGCCGAGGGCGTAATGGACGTTGGCTCGGCCACGGCAAGAGGAGTCGAGGGGTCCGCGATGACAATGGCATCGGCTTGGGCTTTTGACACGACCGTCTCGAAAAGGAAGCCCGTGGCGAACGCGACTCCGTCGATGACGACGGGAGCCCCCCTGTAGCGGAGCACAAGTGGATCGCCCGGTGGATTGATACTGAACTCGACGCTCGAGTTGTCCACCGGCGGCGATTCCAACACGGATAGGCGATCAATGGCAATAAGCGACCGGCTGCTTGACCCGCCGAAAGAATCGCCGATCATGTTCGGTGCCATCGACTGCGGACCGGATGTCGCGCCGAACGTCTCGCCGAATCCACCGGGCGAACCGGCCAACAAGTCGGGCGAAATGGGGCCGCCGTCGGAAGGCCCCATCGCTGCACCGGCTCCGCCACAAGTCGCGTCACCGCCGCATCCTCCCGCCTTTCCGCACCCACCGGTACAAGCTCGGCGACCGACCGTCGTCATGTTGATCGGGTCGACGATCGTCTGACCCGTGGCCGTCGAGACGGAATAAATGACGCCGGCAGATTCGCCGTCGCCGGCAAACGCCAGCGGTCCTTCGCCCGCGGGCTCCACGACCGGATGTTCGCGACCGGGCTCCCCGGGCGTGGATCCGCTCGCGCGGCGGCAAGCCGAGAGCGCCCTTTGTGCGGCCTGCCGGACCCGTTGCGACGGCTCCACGCAGCAGCCCGTGGCGTCGCGGGCGTAGGCCATTTCCGAAAGTTTGTCGACCACGTCGGCGGCGCAACAGGTACCGCCGCACGGTTTGCATCGGCTGCCGGCGGTCTGACAGAAGGCCATGGCCGCCTCGAATCGCACCGCCTCGTCGCAGTCGTCCAGCGAAGCCAATAGGGCCTCCTTGACCCCTTCGTGACAATCGCAGCCGATGGTGGCGAGATAGCGAATGCCCTTGATTTTCTGGCCTTGCAGGTCGGCGTCGATCTTGGCCTGGGCGGCAACCTTCAAGACCGGCACGTCGGACTCAAGGAAGGCCGGGTCGCCGATCGCTTTGAGCGGCGGGGTTCGTTCCAGCTTGGGATGTTTGCCGCTGCGATTGACGACCGCATCGCGAGCTTTGTTGATCCCCTGCGGAATCCCAAACAGGTTCAGAAGGGTCGGAGGGGCCGCCGGTACTTCGGCCGCTTTGCCCTCGGAACCAACGACTAGCAGGACGACCATGCCGATGGTCAGCGTGCGAAGAACGGCGATCTTCATGACGGAGTTACTCTGCCCTTATCAATATCGGCGATTGAATTGCAAGGAAACTTCCGCGGGAAAGAACGCGTCGGACCCGGTACGCAACGGCGCGACCGCGGCAACACGAAGCTGCGAACTTGCCCCCACCTGGAAGTGGAGACCGCCGGTGATGTTCAGCGCGTCCATGCGGTTGTAGCGATTCCCGATGCCCTCCACGAAATCCGCGTCTTGAATCGTGCTTGTATAGTGCAATTCGACCAAGGGCGCTATTCCGCGAATCCACTTCGCCTTGCGGTTGCGATAGATCCAGCGGCCAACCGTCAGGTCGAGCATCGCCAGGTTCTGGTCTTGCAGGACGCCCACCCCCAGCAGACGGTTGTTGGCTCCGGCGGGGCGGCTCACGCCGTTTCCATTCGTATCGAAATCGAGTTGAGCAAACGCCTCCACGAACCAACACGGCCCCGGAGTCCACAAATAGCCCACAAACGGCTGGAGGTGGAAGGCCTCGTTTTCCACCATGGTAACGACTTCACCGTCGTCAATCACCCGCCCGTCGTCGCCGGTGGGAAGGACCATCCCGAGCCCGACCGACAAGACGGTCGTTTTCGTCTGCCGGACGATCCCCTTCAGGGCAAAGCTCACATTTCCGAACTCGGTTCCCGTCAGCGGCGAACCCAAGGCATACGATTGATCGGAGTTCAAGCCGGAGGCAAACGGCACCCGAAGCTCGGCCGAGCAGCGTCCGCAAAAGAACGTCTTCTCCACGCCGAACGTGAAGCGATCGAGGTTCCCCCGCGATCCGCTGGCGGTTTGCAGGGCGTCCTGAAAGTGATTGTAGTTGAAGAAAACACGGTCGACGGGAATGGGGCTGTTGTTCTCCGCGATCTTGAATCGGCGATCCCCGCCGGCGATGGGAACCGAGATGAGACGGATCGATTCGTTAAGCGGACCCGGAACACTAATCAATCCGCCGAAATAGCTATCGCCGATCATGCTCGGTGCCATCGACTGCGGGCCGGACATGGCGCCGAACGTTTCGCCGAATCCACCCGGTCCGCCGGCCAACAGATCGCCACCCAGCGGTCCGCCTCCCGAGGAGCCCGCGCCGGGCGTTCCGGCGCCGCCACCACAGGGTCCCGAGCCGTCACACGAGGCGCAGCCTCCCGATGAGCAACTCGTGCAACCACCCTGCCCGAACCTCGTCAAACTGACCGAGTCGAAGGAAACGTCTCCTCCATACGAGGCCGTTTGCGCCGCGACACCGCCGTTACCGTCGTCCCCCATGAAGGCAGCGCCGGCTTCGCCGCTGGGCTCAAGCACCGGATGCTCACGGCCATCGGGTACGAAGGGCGAGGATCCGGTCATCCGCCGACAAGCGTTCAACGCCCGTTGGGCTGCCTGGCGGACTCGGGCCGAGGGTTCGAAGCAACAACCCGTGTCGTCGCGGCCGTACGCCATCTCCGAGAGTTTGTCGACCACGTCGGGAGCGCAGCAACTCCCCGAGTGACAGGTCTTGCACGGATTGCCCGCCGTATGACAGAAGGCTTGTGCCGCTTCATAGCGCACCTCTTCGTCGCAGTCGTCCAGCGAGGCCAGCAAGGCCTCCTTGACACCCTCGTGACACTCACACCCCACGGAGGCCAAGTACCGGATGCCCTTGATCTTCTGCTGCTGCAAGTCTTCGTCGGCCTTGATTTGAGCGGCCACCTTGATGGCCGGGACCTCCGATTCGAGGTTCTCCGGAGCGGCAAGCGCCAACACCGGCGCGCCGCGTTCCAGCCCGGGATGGTTTCCCTTGCGGTTAATCGCCGCGTCGAAAACCTTGTTGACTCCCTGCGGGATTCCGAAGAGGTTGAAGAGGGTCGGCGGCGCGGCCGGCACTTCGGCTGCCTTAGCCGAACTTTCCCCAAATACCAGAACGGCCAACACCAAAACGACTGCGGCGCAACACGAGGTTTTCACGATACGGTCCTTCCATGTTCCGATCGAACGATAATCGCCCGGCCGACGTTGCTCTTCCATGCGTCGTCGGCCGTTGGCTGCTGAATGTCGAATCGACTACTCGGGCTCCGGAATAATCCACTGCCGCGGCGGCTCCAACCGCTTCACCGCGGGCATCGGCTTTGGCTCGATTGGTTGAATCAAAGCAACCGATCTCACGCCGGACACGGGTCCCATGGTCATGGGAAGGGGTGCCGGAATCGGGGGCATCGGCTCGGACGGCAGAGCCGGCGGAGCCTCCAACGGCATTTCGACCGGTGTCTCGCGAATCGGTGTCTCGCGAACGGGAGCCATCCGGTTACACGCTCGCAATGCCGCGGCCGCCATCTGTCGAACCCGGGCGGACGGTTCCGAGCAACACCCGCGTTCATCCTGCCCGTGGGCCATGTCCGTTAACTTCTCAACGACGTCCGGCGCGCAACAACTCCCCCGTTCGCAACGGCGGCAGGGATTACCCGCCGCGTGGCAAAAAGCCAGCGCCGCTTCATAACGGACCGCTTCGGTACAGTCGTCCAATGAGGCCAGCAAGGCATCCTTCACACCCTCCTGACAACTGCACCCGACCTCGGCCAGGTACTTGATGGCCTTGATCTTCTGCGGCGCCAGGTCGATGTCCTTCTTCACCTCGGCCGCCACGCGAATGGCAGGAACTTCCGATTCCAGATTGGCCGGATCGGTGATCGCCTTTAGCGCCGGCTTGCGCTCCAGGCCGGGAAAATTCCCCTTGCGATTGACCACGGCGTCACGAACTTTGTTGACGCCCTGCGGAATCCCGAAGAAATTGAAGATGGTCGCCGGCTCGGCGCCCCGAAGGTCACCGGCCAAACCGGCAAACAGCAACACGACACTTACGGCAACGGCATATCGTACAGGTGGCATCATACGAGTTCCCCCCTCGTTATTTCCGAAGAATGCGGCATTTCCGACGCTCAGCGGCATGAGACGGATTTCTGGCACGACCCATGCTACCGTTTTTCTCTTCGGCGGGCGCGAATTGCCACCTTTAGCTACAACCGGCGGATCTCTCACTTCCGGTCAATACTCGGCGGGCATCCCGCGGACGCCACGCCGCTGTCCGATGTGTGTTACCACAGATAAATGCTCTCCGCCAGTCGTTTATCGCGTCACAATGGGCGCTATGAGTGGCGTTCGGTGAGTATAACGCGCTGTTTCATCTGCTCGCCCAGAGGCCCTTTTCGGCAAAAATTCCGCGACCCATACTCAGCGGGATAATGGACCCCCATAGGGATGGTTGGCTGCGGGGCGGGGCGTGTGTAGAATCATTTGCTCATGGGATTTGCGGCCGCTTGCAGCCAAGACCTGCTAAAGTGCCATCTCCGAGGGGGTTCGACACAACCCTTCGGACGGTCAGACTTGACTGAAGCCAGCCGCGACCGCTGAGAGGCGGGTTTCGCGGTTTTTTTTGGCCTCTCGGTGTCCGCCCGTGCGCGGGAAGATAGTTCACCACTGGGAAGGAGTTTGCCCGACATGCCCCCCTCGGACCCTGCATCGCACAACACGACTCAAGACACGTCCGGACTATCGACCCGGGCGGTTCACGCCGGCGAGGATCGGCTCAAACTGGGCCACTCTATCACCGACCCGATTTTCTGTGCCTCGACCTATACCTTCGCCAATAGCCAGGCGGTGTTGGAGTACGTCGAGGGAGATCTGCCGCGTGAGGAATACGGCCGATATGGAAATCCCACGGAGAAGGTCGTCGAGCGGAAGCTGGCCGCCCTGGACGGCGGCGAGGAGGCCATTCTGTTTTCCGCGGGGATGACCGCCCTTTCCGGGTTGCTCTTGGCCAAGCTTCAGTCCGGCGATGAGATCGTGCTCTTCGACGAGTGCTACCATCGCACTCGCCAATTCTGCAAGGATTACCTGGGAAAGTTCGGGGTCGTCACGCACCAGATCCCGGCTTGCGACTACGAGCGGATGGAAGCCGCTATCTCGCCGGCCACGAAGCTGCTGATCAGCGAATCACCCACCAATCCGCACCTCAGTGTCGTCGATATCGAGCGATTCGTTGCCCTCGGCCGGAAGCACGGCGTGGAAACGCTGATCGACGCCACGCTGGCCACGCCATACAACCAGCGTCCGCTGGCCGCGGGTGTCGACTACGTGTTGCACTCCTGTACCAAGTATTTGGCCGGACACAACGATCTGCTGGCCGGCGTGGTGATCGGATCGTCCGAGAAGCTCGAGGCGGTGCGAAAACTCCGCGGCGTGGCCGGACTGATCAACGGCCCGCACAACGCCTACTTGCTCCTGCGAGGCCTAAAGACCTTTGAACTGCGGATGCGGCGACACAACGAGAACGGATTGGCCCTGGCCGAGTTTCTCGAAGCCCATCCGCGGGTCGAGAAGGTTTATTACCCGGGGCTGCCCAGCCACAAGGATCACGACGTGGCGAAGCGCGACCTCGCAGGATTCGGCGGACTGGTCACCTTTCTGGTCAAGGATGCCTCGGAGGAGGAAACGGCCGCGGTGGTCGACGCGGTGCGTCTTCCCCGAATCGGCCCCAGCCTCGGCGGCGTCGAATCGCTCATCGAGCAGCCGCTGCTGATGAGCTACCACGATTTCACTCCCGCCGAACGTCAGGCGGCCGGCATCCGCGATAACATGATTCGAGTCTCCTGCGGCATCGAGAACACCGAAGATCTGATCGCCGATTTTCAGCAAGCGCTGGACAGGTAGCAAGTCGCAATGAGGGAATAGGGAGAGGGCTTCATGGAATTTCGGACGCGTGCTATTCACGTCGGTAATCGGCGCGATGCGGAAACGGGGGCCGTGGTGCGGCCGATTCATTTGGCGGCGACCTACGTGCAGCCGGGGGCCGGCGATTGGGGCCGGTTCGACTACGCGCGCAGCGGCAATCCCACCCGAAAGGACTTGGAAACGACGCTTGCCTCGCTGGACTCCGGCACCGACGCACTGGCTTTCTCCTCCGGCATGGCGGCGATCCATTGCGTCACGATGCTCCTTTCTTCCGGCCAGAGCGTCCTGGCCGGTACCGACATCTACGGCGGCACCTACCGGCTGCTGCACAAGATCGTCGACCGCGCGGGCATCGGCGTGACCCTGGCGCCGGCCCACGACCTCGACGCGCTGGAAGCGGCGATTACCCCACAGACGCGATTGCTCTGGATCGAAAGTCCCGGCAATCCACTGCTCTCGATCACCGACATCGCCGCGTGCGCCGAGATCGCCCATCGCCACGGCCTCCTGCTGGGAGTCGACGCCACGTTTGCCACGCCCGTCTTGACGCGTCCGCTGGAACTGGGAGCCGACATCGTCATGCACTCGGCCACCAAGTATCTGGGCGGACATAGCGACGTGCTGGGCGGTGCCCTGGTGGTCGCCGACCGGGCGCTTTACGACCGTCTCTATTTCATTCAAAACGCCACCGGCGCCGTGATGGGGCCGCTGGAGAGTTTTCTTTGCAGCCGGGGGATCAAGACCCTCGAGTTGCGCGTTCGGGAACAGTCTCGCAGCGCGCGGCAATTGGCCCAGTTTCTCCTGGCCGACGATCGGGTCGCGCGGGTCATGTACCCCGGGCTGCCCGACCACCCGGGCCACGAGATCGCCGCGCGGCAGATGGACGGTGGCTTCGGGGCGATGCTCAGTTTCGAGATCGCCGGCGATTTTGCCGCCGCCAAGAAAGTCGTCGAGAGCACCCGGTTGTTTCAACTGGCCGTGAGTCTCGGGGCGGTCGAGTCGTTGATCGAACAGCCGGCCTCGATGTCGCACGCCAGCTACGACCCCCAAGATCGGCGGGCTCACGGTGTCGCCGACGGCCTGATCCGCCTCTCGGTCGGCCTCGAAGCGGTCGAAGATCTCCGGGCCGACTTACTGCAGGCCATGGACAGCGCGTTTTGAGGGGTCGTCGTAGCAGGCACACTCCGTGTGCCGTCCGCCGACAAAGCCGCCGGACGCGATACAATGTCAGGATCGCCGGTTAGGAGCAGATCAGGAACGGCTGTGTTGTTGGGGGCTACGGCACACGGAGTGTGCGCTGCTACTTTGGGGGAGACTCGACCATGCGCAGCACCGCGCGTATGTAACCCAGCGTGTAGGCCATGCCGGCGTGCCACGGAGCGTCGCACGACATCAGCGGGGCGTGGTCGGGTACGAGCAGGCCGTCGTATCCGTTGCGGTGCAGGATGCGCAGCGCGCGGATCATGTCCAGGTCGCCTTCGTCGATAAACACCTCCCGATAGTCGGGCACCTTCCCCTGGACGTTGCGGAAATGCACGTAGGCCAAGGCGCCCAGCCGGCTGTAACGGTCGACGGCCTCGTAGACGTCGCCTTCGGTCATCTCTTGCAGCGAACCGAGGCAGAACTCCAGGGCGTTGGCCGGGCTGGGAACCAGATCGAGCAGCCGTTGATAGAGATGGGGTTGATAGACCAGTCGAGGCGTGCCGCGCAAAGTGGGCATCGGCGGGTCGTCGGGATGCGCCGCCAGGCGAACGCCGGCAGCCTCGGCCACCGGCACCAACGCTTCGAGAAAGTACCGCACGCGGTCCCACAGTTGCTCGCTGGTGATCGGCGCCAGCGTGCCCGGCAGGGCGTTCGGGGCGTGGGTCATATTCCACACTTGCCCGTTGGGGATGGGTGTCTCCGCCGGACCGGCCGGGCCGAGAAAGCCGACCGACTCGGCACCGCCGCGAGCAAACGGGCCCGTCACGTGGCCCCACACGCCGGCGATGCTGAAGTTGTAGCCCATCGTGCGGATCCCCACGCGACCCAATCGCCGAACGATCGCCTTGAGGTGTTCGATCTGCTGGTCCTTCTTCGGCCCGTCCAGCAGCACGTCGTGCCAGTGCCCCGGGTCGAAATTCTCGATCGCCTCGAGTTGCAGGCCCTCCTCGGCGGCCATGTCGCGCAGCCGCAGAAGTTCCGCCTCGGACCAGGGGCGGTGGTCGCCGTCGGTGATTCCCCAGCAACGCTCGCCGTCCGTGCCGTGCAACGTTCCCTCGCGGAAATAGTCGACTAGATGGGCCACGACGTGGGTGCAACCGGCTTGCCGAGCAAAACGCAGATTCTCCGGCGTGAACATTCGCCGATAGAGTCCCAGGCCAATCTTCATCGTACGGTTCCCCGATGGCGGTTCGTCGAAACGCTTCAATACTCCAGCCAAGTATCAGCCGAAGTCCCACGGGAATTATACGGGTACCAGTCAAGGGGCAAGCGGACGCGGCCGTCGGGCCCGACGGAGGGGTAGTGCCACTGGCGTCGAGTGGGTCGAGGCATGTATCATGGGGGGATCGGAACCGAGTCACAAGACCTTTCTTCGAGGAGACAACCCGGTGAGATTAACAACAGCGGCGATCGTGGTGGGAGCGGCAATGATGGGAGCATGGAACCAGGCAGGCGCGAACGAGAAGGAGATTGCCGAGAAAATGGAAGCTCGCGTCCATCGCGATGCCGACGGCAAAACGCTTCCCTATCGGTTGTTCGTACCGCCGGAATACGACAAAACGCAAAAGCACGCGCTGGTCCTCTTTCTCCACGGGGCCGGTGAGCGGGGCGACGACAATCGCCGGCAACTCGTCCATCCGCAGGTGTTGCGGCTGGTGAGCGAAGAGGCTCGAAAGAAGACGCCCTGTATCCTGGTCGCGCCGCAATGTCCGCGCGAGGACAAGTGGGTGCCGTCTTACTGGGGCTTGCAGAAATCCGACGCGGCGGCTCGCCGTCCCAGCGAGGCGATGCGGCTGACGTTGGAAGTGCTCGACGGGCTGGAGAAGGAATTCAACATCGATCCCGACCGGCGATACGTGACGGGTCTTTCGATGGGCGGATTCGGGTCGTTCGACGCATGCCTGCGACGGCCCGATTATTTTGCCGCGGCGGTGCCCATCTGTGGCGGAGCGGATAGCTCCCGGGCCAAGGAAATCGCCCACATCGCGTTCTGGGTGTTTCACGGCGGTAGCGACAACGTCGTGCCGCCCGGCCTGTCGCGTGCGATGGTCGAAGCGCTGAAGGAGGCCGGCGGTAAGCCGAAGTACACCGAGTACGAAGGCGTGGGCCACAACTCATGGTCTCGCGCCTACACCGAGCCGACGTTTGTCGAGTGGGTGTTCAGCCAGAAGCGCAAGGCGAAGTAGATCCCGTATCCGCGACGTCCCGGAGAATCTCGATCGCACGATCCACGGCCTGCGAGTCGACGTCCAAGTGGGTCACCGCACGGAGCGTGGTGGGGCCGGTGGCGTTGATCCACAGTCCCCGGGCATACAGGGCCGCGGAGAACTCGGCGGCCGTGCCCCACGACGGATCGACGTGGAAGAACACCAGATTGGTATCGACCTGCTCGTCGAGCAACCGGAGCCGGTCGATCCGGCGGATCGCCTCGGCCAGACGTTGGGCGCCCGCATGATCGTCGGCCAGCCGGTCGACGTGGTGATCCAGGGCGTGGAGTGCCGCGGCGGCAATGATGCCCGCCTGTCGCATGCCGCCGCCGAGCACCTTGCGATGTCGCCGAGCCTCGTCGATCAGATCTTTCGGCCCGCAGAGCGCCGAGCCGACCGGCGCGCCCAGCCCTTTGCTGAAACAGACGCTCACCGTATCGAAATGCTTCGCCCAACGGGCCGGTTCGATGCCCGTGGCAATGGCGGCGTTGAACAACCGCGCGCCGTCCAGATGGGTCCGCAGACCGTTCTCGCGTGCCCAGCCGCAAATGGCCTTGACGGTCTCGTAGGGTTGAATCCGTCCGCCGCCCCGGTTGTGCGTGTTTTCCAAGGTGACCAAGCGCGTGCGTACGAAATGTGCGTCGGCGGGGCGAATGAGGCCGTGGAGTTGTTCCGGCCGCAGCACGCCGCGGGTTCCCTCGACCGGCCGCGCGGCGATGCCGCTGAGCTGGGCATAGCCGGCCTGTTCGTAGTTGTAGATGTGGCAGCCGGCGTCGCAGATCATCT
>JABMRP010000393.1 GCA_013202535.1 Planctomycetota bacterium | reverse complement strand
GCCAATTGGCCGCCGGGTCGTTGGGTGATCGGGCCAGGGTTTGCCGAAGCAACGCATCGCAACCGGACTCGCCGTCCAGCTTCATGAGCAGGGCTTGCTGGACCTGTTGCTCCGTGGTGCTGCCGGTCTTCCGTGGCGGTGCGGCCAGAGCGACCGCCGGGACCAGACAGACCGCCAAGAGGGCTGCCGTGATCCGTGCGTGTCGACAACCTTGGACACCGTAACATTTGACACCGTAACGTTTGACGCAGTGCATGATCTTCCTCTCCGTTCCAGGGGGTGTGGGGAAAACTGCAAGACGACCGGCTTCTCGCGCTGCCGGTCCAGTGGACGCTACTCGTGAAGCGATTCGGTTGGCGGGCGAAGTGGCGGCGGGCGGGCCGAATGCCAAGAATGGGGGGATCGCGCGGCGATGACATGGGGGGATCGCGCGGCGATAGCGGCGTTCGTGCATGATTGAAATCGTGCGTTGCCCAACGCGAACATGGCTTTATCCCCCATGTCCCCCAAACTCCGGCCGCGCTCGGTTTCCAGCCTTCCGTTGAGGAAGCCCCGGTGCGCGGCCTGCTGTGCCCGTCCTTGTGTGCGAAAACCGTTCCCTTTGGCGAGCTACCCGCAAAACAGCCCGGGCGATTTGCGCCAATCATCGATCCTGCAAAGAGTTGCGAGAATCGCAGTATGAGTGCCGCGGACGGGTCCGGGCATGGCAGTGGCCCCGTGCTGTCGTCCGTGTGACTTCACTTTTCGTCGATCTGACGACGGACAGCCCGCGCGGTCTCGGCTTCGTGCGATCCACGAGCCAACGGGCTCAGCGGCCAACTCAGCGAAGTGACGTAGGCGGGACAAGCCAAACGCCGGCCCACCATGAGTTCTGGAACTGCGATGGTGGGCCGGCGCTGCGCTTGCCCCACCTGACAGGGCTCCGCCATGCGTCCGCCTTGGGGCATCCAAGCGATTGCACCCCCGCGAATTGTGTGGTACGGTTAGCGCCATTGGGTAGGGCGTTCTTAGGGAGCGACCCGCCCGATATACAATCTTAGAGGGCCGAATGAATTAGTGGCCAATTAGTAGTTACTCGGCTTAGATCGAACCTCGCGCCCACAGTTGTGTCCTTGACTCATGACGTAACACGACGCAAGGGACGCTCATCATGTCGTTCGAGGACGCCGTTGCGAGCCACAACTCCGACATCTAGTTGAGCCGATCCACAAACACCGGATGACATGACGATGAATCGGAGCACACTGACGGTTTCGTTTTTCAACGTCGTTCGCTTCGGCAATATTGTTCGATTTGTCCACGCTTAATTTCGTTGGTCCGTTTGCCCGGTTAACTCGGTCGGAACGTCACCAGATATGCCATCACAATGTCCCGATTGTCGATACTGGGCTGTGTTTCAGGCCGCGCTTGCTCCATGGTTTGGCGATGATGACGACATCGCACTCTGGGAAACCGCGATCAAGACCGTTTTTGCCGAATCGCGACTGGCCATTGGGTCCTACGACCGAAAAGACCGCCTGATCGCGGAGATTGGGCGTTGTTCGCACTGGATTCGGCCTCACTGGCGCACCAAGAAGGGCACAGCCGTTCCCGCCGGCTATGCGAAGGATGTCGACGGTTTTTCCTTTCACAGTCTCCCTGACTATGATTGGTCGCTCAAATGGATGTTCGATGCGGACTCGGACACTTGGCGTTCGTTGGATAGGCAACCTTCACGTCGTCCATTAACCCATCGGATAACAATACCGGCACGAACAGCACGCCATCCACGGGCGACAGTCCACACCATTTGGACACCGGGCTCGCCCGAGAATCCACAAACCAAACTGACCATTGTTTACGGATTCCAGCGTTGCGATACCAATTGGCAGCTATTCGCAGTTTGGGACCACACGCATCAGAGCTAAGGGATCGGTCCAACGTTATCGCCGACAGCCACATAACCGCGGACGTCAGACGCTATCCTGGAGCATCCGCGATGCTTGCCGAACTGGTCCACACGTTTGACAGCACGGCGAAGCTCCTATGGTGGGCCGGCGCTGCGCTGGTCCCACCGTACACAGCTTGCTACTCCAGCGACGGGCCGGCGATCTGCTCGCCGCGCTGCTGGCGGGCCTGATCGGCCGGGTCGAAGGTGCCGTAGAACAGCGCGTTGGCGTCCATCCAAGTGACCAGCCGCCGCATGTCGTCGCGGTCGAGGTCGACCTGGTAATGGGCTGGCTGCAACAGCTTCATCAGCCGGCTTCCCCGGGCGCCGAAGAATCCCGGCTGGCTGGCCGGCTCGCTGTTGACTTGGCGAAAGTCGCCCGGGCGGCCACCCCATGCCGAGTATGCCACCAGCGGAGCCAGCGCGTTGTACGAGGTCGTGTAACGGCCGGCCGGCTCGCCGGTGAGCACGACTTTGCCCTCGGGTTTCTCTCGGTTGTGGCAGCGCACGCAATGCGCATCGAGCACCGGTTGCACCAGCCGCGGATAGCTCAGCGGTCGCGATCCTTCGGGCCCCGGCGCGATGGCCGAAGGCGAGCGCGACAGGGCCAGCGCCATGGGCCCCGTGGCGGGAGCCTTCGCACGCGGCCCGTGGCAGCCGACGCAGCCGGCATGTTCGCCGCGCTGGAGATACACGGCGCTGCGCATAATCTGGACCGCCTGGCCCTGCCCATCCAACGCCTGAAAGGCTAGCGGCACTCCTGAGGGAGCGGTGAAGTAGGCCGAACCGTCGCGCTCGACCGGCACGGTGCCCAACACCTGCTTGCCCGGCGAAGCATTGGGGAGCCCCAACGGCGGCGCGTTGATGTGCGGCGTCGACTTGGGCAACACCTGCACGATGCGAAGCTGCTTGACGGCTTCCTCTGGCAATGGCGGCCATGCGTTGTACACGTCTTGCAGGAAGAACGTGCCCTCGCCTTTCTCCGGCTCGCCTTTCTCCGGCTCGTCGCACACCGAGGCCACGGCGTCCGGTCGCTGGCG
>JABMRP010000392.1 GCA_013202535.1 Planctomycetota bacterium | reverse complement strand
GGCAAAGGCAAAGCGGCGACAAGTCGCCGCACGCCAAGGAGCGAGGCAATCCATCCTCCGGAGGGGTTTGGCGACTGGCGCCGACTTTCCAGTCCGGTGTACCCCAGGCCATTGTTCCCCGCGGCCGATTATCGTAGCATGGGGCGATGGGAGAGGACTGCCGGGGGGAACCAGATGACGGATGATAAACCCATGGTGTGGAAGAAGATCGGATTCATCGGTGCGGGCCAAATGGCCACGGCCATGGGCCGGGGGTTCGTCGAGGCCGGGATGATCGCTGCGGAGGATCTCTCGGCCAGCGATCCGTCGGAAGACGCCCGGGCCGGCTTTGCCGAGGCGACGGGTGGCCGGGTCACGGACGATAATCGCGAGGTGGCTGCCGCTGCCGAGTTGCTCATCCTGGCCGTCAAACCCCAATATCTGCCGCCCGTGCTGGCCGGGTTGAAGGGGGCGATCCGGCCCGACGCGCTGGTGGTCTCCATTGCCGCGGGTGTTCGGCTCGATGCACTGGCCCAAGGGCTCGACCGCCGCGAGAAGCTGGTGCGCGTCATGCCCAACACGCCGTGCCTGGTCGGCGAAGGCGCGCTGGGGTACAGCTTGGGCGAAGGCGTGTCGGCCGAGGAAGCCGAAGCGCTCGGCCGGCTCCTCGGTTCGCTGGGACAAGCGTTTGCGGTGGAGGAGAAACTGCTCGACGCGGTGACCGGGCTCTCGGGGTCCGGGCCGGCGTTTGTCTTCGCGGTGATCGAGGCGCTGAGCGACGGCGGCGTGAAAATGGGGTTACCCCGGCCGATCGCCACCACCCTGGCCGCACAAACGGTCCGCGGCGCGGCCCAAATGGTTTTGACCACCGGTGAGCACACGGGCACCTTGAAGGATCGGGTGACCAGCCCGGGCGGAACGACGATCGCGGGGATCGCCGCGCTGGAGTCCGGCGGACTGCGAGCGGCACTGATCGGGGCCGTCGAGGCGGCTTGCCAACGATCGATTGAATTGGGGAGTAGCGATTAGGGACTAGCGGTCAGGGGGTTCGTGTTTTTTGGGGGGGGAAACGGAGGTGTGGCGATGTCGATGTTTGAAAACGGCCGGTACACGTGGCGAGAGACCTACTTCGTCCTGTTCGAGTCGGGCCGGCGTCCGATCATCGACCAGTTGAAGGCGGCTTTGGAGGGCCTCGGAAAGGGGTTTGTGCTGACCAACGTCACGGCCGACGAAGACAACCGGATCGAATCGATTTCGGTCTTGGCGCCCGACGATTTTGCCGCGTTGGATATCTGCTACCTGACCGGTGAAGAAGTCCTCGAACAGCGAACCGTGTTGCTCGATGAAATGCAGGCCAGCGCGGAGACCGACGAGGAGCGTCGCATCTTGACAAGGATTCGCGGTTACGACGCCCGGTTCGACGTGTTGCACTTCGAACACACGGCCGATACCCATGAGGATCCAAGCGATGCGGAGGATCCGGAAGAGTTGGAAATGCTCAATCCCGGCGCTCTGCTTTCGGTGCTTGAGCTACTCGGCGAACTGACCGGAGGAATCGCCGTCGATCCGCAGACCTGTACCGTGCTATAATGCGTGGAGGGGGGCTATAATGCGTGGAAGGGGGCTATGACGAGGGATCGGACGGCCCATACGAGATAAGAAACCGAAGGAGTTTATCGGCCCATGCTCGCCAAGGATATCAAGACCGGAGCGATCGTCAATTTCAACGGCAACCCCTGCATCATCGAAACGATCAACGTGCAATCGCCCTCGGCCCGCGGCGGGGCCACGTTCTACAAGTATCGGGCACGCAACCTGATCACGAAGCAGAAGGTCGACATTACGCTGCGCGGCGGTGAATCGCTGGACGAAGCCGATTTCGAGCGGCGCGCCGTGAAGTACATGTACTCCGACGCAACGCACCTGCACTTTCTCGACTCGACCGACTACAACCAGTTCGCGCTGCCCAAGGAGGATCTGACCGACGAGGTCCAATTCCTGACCGAGGAACTCGACGGCGTACTGGCGATGATTTACAACGACGAGTGCGTGGGCATCCAGTTGCCTTTGACGGTGGAACTCAAGGTCGTCGAGTGCGACCCGGGCGTTCGCGGCAACTCGGCCACCTCGCGTGCCAAGCCGGCCACGCTGGAAACCGGCCTGGTCGTTCAAGTGCCCGAGTATCTCAGCCAGGACGAAATCGTCAAAGTCGACACGCGGACCGGGCAGTATCTCTCCCGGGCGTGAGCGAAGGGCTGGTGTGGCACTTCACTTCGATTTTAGTTCGAGCCACCTTACCGCGATTCCCCTCTGGTGAGGCGCCGCCAAACCGATCAACGCATACCGATTCATCCTGGCTATTGTCATGACATCTCCTATTCTGTCGGCTACTTTCCGAGCGACTTCCACTTACACTGGGATCGTTATCAAGAGTCCGCCCGGCGGAGCCCTCAGTCTCGGGTCCGGAACGCCCAAAGGTTGGTCTCGGTGCGGATATAGATCGTCGACGCGTCGAGGGCCGGGGT
>JABMRP010000391.1 GCA_013202535.1 Planctomycetota bacterium | reverse complement strand
AGCCAGCGGAACACGCCGTGCAGGTGTCGCTTGTTGAACGGGCGCCAGCGCAGCGGGCCGAGCCATAAGTCCCAATCCAACTCGGGCGGGGGATCGCCGTCGGCCGTCTGCGTCGAGTCGGCCGGACTGGGATAGTGGAAACACTCGACATTGCCCACCTTGCCCACCACACCGTTGGCCAGGTAACGGTGCATCAGGTAGGCCTCGGGCTGCGAACGGCCCTGCGAACCGATCTGCGAGGCAATGCCCGCCTTCCTGGCCGCGGCGACCATCGCCTGGCTTTCTTCGATCGTGCAGCAGGCCGGCTTCTCGCAGTAGATGTGTTTACCCGCCTCGGCCGAATGCACGAAATGCACGCCGTGCCAATGGTCGGGCGTGCCGATGATCACCGCATCGATATCCTTGCGATCGAGGATATAGCGATAGTCGCGGTAGACGTCGGCTTGCGGACCGACTTCCTTGGACGCGCGCTCCAGCCGCGTTTCGTCGATATCGCAAACGGCAATGCTTTGCGCGGCGCCTTGATCCCGCATCACGCCCAGTTCGCGGTACAAGCCTCGCGCCCGGCCACCCATGCCGATGTGGCCGACGTTGATTCGATCGTTGGGGCCCTTCCGATTGGGCGCCCCAAGCACCCCGGAGGGCATGACGTACGGAGCGCTGAGGACGGCTCCGGTGGTCGCCAGAAAATCGCGGCGACGGAGTTTGGTACGTTCGTTCATGGTTCCTTCTCACTGGGTTTCGAAGTGCTACCGCATATACGCCGACACCGCCAGGGCCAAGACCGCGACCCCACCCGGCGCCGCTACCGACCACCGATCAGACGACGCGCCGGTGATTATGGGGGATACAATAGCGGTTGGCAAGGGTTGGGCCGCCCTCGTTATCCAGGCTCTTCCGGGAGCAGGGGGGAGCGAATTGGTATCGCCAGCAAACCCACACGACAGAGGGGTAGAATCCTGCTCGCGAGCGCACGCACCCCTCTGTCAGGGCATGAGACTCCTGGGCTACCAAGACGCGGGCCGCTCCCCAAGAATCGGAGAACACCCCGTAATCGGGAGTGTCGAATGGATCCATACGTTAACGAATCCGACATGCCGATCCCGGCGACAGGTTTGCGATCGTTCTGCCGATATCTGACTAAGTCTGTTGCAAGACCCGTGTTTTATGGGTAGGCTCAATAGCATGATCATGCAAGGCACTCATCTCCTGGGAAAGGGTATTTTTACGCTGGCTGAGGCCGCGTTTCTTGCGCGTGTCCGCACGCAGACCATGACGCGATGGCTGTTTGGTGATTTGCGGGGCGACCGCGTGATTGCGTCCGAGTTTTCCGAGCAGGACGAAAATGTTGTATCCTTCCTCGATTTTGTTCAAGCACTGGCGATCCGCGCAATTCGCGTTCGTCATAAAGTGCCGCTGCAGAGGATTCGTCAAGCCTACGAAGAAGCCCAAGAAAAGTACAACGTCAAGTATCCATTCGCCACCCAACATACGACCTTTCTTCTTGGGGACAGCAATACCATCGTCATCCATCTGGGCAACGACGATTACCGCGAACTCGCCGGGCCGAGCAAAGGAAATCGCATGATCACGCAAGTTGTCGAACCGTATCTGCATGATCTGCGATTCGACGGCAAGATTGCATCAGAATACTGCGCTTGGCCACCGCGGGCCGCGAACGACGCTCGGCGGGTTATCATGAACCCTAAGCGATCGTTTGGGGAGCCGATTATCACGACCTCCGGTTATACGGCTCAGACTCTTTGGGAAGCGTACGGAGTAGAAGGCGGCACGGAGGCGGCAGCAAGAGCCTTTGGCATTTCCACGGATGATGTTGAACTCGCGTGCGAGTACTACGACCATCTTAAGGGCACATCAGCCGCGTGACAAACGAGCAGCCCAAGTACTTATTCGACGAATGCGCGCTGAGTGCATGCGCCGTGGCTACTCTCGCACAGCTCTTGGAATTTGCCAGCCCTGATAGCTCAGCTACTGTCCAGCATAAGCTGAAATTCCACGACCACGGCGAAGGGATCTGGGATGAAGTCTGGATACCAGAAGCCGCTAAAGAGGGGTGGATTGTGATCAGCGCGGACCGTGGTAAGAAAGGAGGGCGCAAGAAGGGGGAGAAACTCCCTCGCGTGTGCCGTGACTTTCAGGTAACTCATGTACTCATGAGTGGCGGCATGATGAAGCGAAAGCAGTTTGACAAGATTCTATCCATCCTGTCTGTATGGTACCCTCTACTTGACACCGCAAAAGAGCCAGGCGGAACACAATTCATGATGGAACCAGCAGCTTTGTTAGGGCGCGCCATTCTCCGACGCAAGGAACCCACAATCGACCCAGGGGAACCACCGCCTCCAGGGTATCTCTTCCAGAAATAGCCCGCCGTCGCTAGCACTTGGTATTAGGATCGTGCAAGAAATAAGGGTGCGAAAAGACGCGAAAAGCGGTCAGAACGATCCAGTCTCCTTCTCCGGCCGTTTCGCGGTTCGCTTGACCCGCTTTGATCCCTTTTCCGCTCCCCGCCGCGTTGTCATTCGCCCCGCAGTTTTGCCACCAGGGCGGACAGAGCGACGCGAACCGAGGAAAACGTGTACGGGTCCTCGGGGTCGGGCGGACGGTCACCCTTTTGAAAATACGGCCGCTCGAGATAAATTCGGCCCCACTCCGCATCCACGTCCGTGACAAAGTACCGCAACAGCTCCTCGGAACCGAGGATTCGCTCGCAGAAAAGGGCCAGGGACTCGAGCGGTTGATCGTAGCCCCTTTTCAAGAGAAGTTCACTCTCCCGGACGCGACGCAGCAGGACGACTTCCAGAGCGCCCTGGGCATCGACAAGATGACTCTCCAGGTAGTGCTCGATTTCCAATTCGGCCTGCCGCTTTCCGGTCACCGGTGAAGCTCCCTTCAGCATGCCGTCGCCACCCATGCGGCCGATGGCTTCGGCGAGAGAGAACTTGCGGTCCGAACGGATTTCCCGTTCGATCTCGGCGTCCTCGGAACTGGGACGTTTCTTCTTGTCTTCGCTCATGATATCGAAGTCGGCTGCTCGGTTTCGTTGGGGACGAGTTTCACAACCGTTGCTTTGAGTTCTCTGGAAGCGGTCTCGACACGGACCATCGCGCGATGCGCCGGTGATTATGGGGGATACGATAGCGGTTGGCAAGGGTGAGGCGGCCGGTTGGAGAAGCAGCGGCACACGAGACGGCAGATCCCCTCTGGGGACGGGGGCACCGGCGTAGAATCAACTACCGGCAGAAGGCCCGTCCGCGGCGTCGGCCGCTGCAAGGATGGCGTCGAGCTTCTCCCAGGTCGACTCGACCTGCGGTTTGCCGAGGCCCAACGCGGCAAAGAGCGGGGCGGCGCGAAGCTGGACTTGCCGAGCACCCAGCGACGTGCGGCCCTTGATATGGCAGAACAGGTTGGCCAGCGCCACCACGTAGACCATCTCGCGGTGCGGGCCGTCACAGTCGCCGGGGGCGTGGTGATAGCGCAGCGCGGCGGTCACCGGATCTCCAAGTCGCCACTTCTGGCCAACGAACTGGCCAAACACCGTGTGATCGAAACCCAGGACTTCCGCTTCCACCTCGCACACCGGGGTTTCCTCGGTCAGCGTGTCGATGACCCGACAGAAGGGCTTGTGGAGATATTGATCGAGCAAGATCAGCCCCAGGTCGTGCAGCAGACCGGCCAGATAGGCCTCCTGGGGAGCAACAGCCTCCGACATCCGGGCAATGTGACGTGCGACGGCACCCACACCGACCAGATGATTCCACAGATCGTGCCGATGGTAGGACTTGTACCCGGAACTCTCGCGAAACAGCCCGGCAACGTGCGCGCTGAAGGCGAGGTTCCGCACTTCCTGGAACCCCAGCAGGGTAACCGCCCGCTGCAAGTCGACCGCTTCGTGTGAACCGAAGTACGACGAATTGGCCGTTCGCATCACGCGAGCGGCCAGCGCGACGTCGCTCTCGACCACTTCGAGCAGGTCCGTCGCATCGGTACACGGATCGTCGGCAACCTCGATGATCCGCAAGGCAACCGTCGGCAGCGACGAGACTTCGGTGATGGTGGCAAAAAGCCGCTGGATCAACGGGTTGACCGATGGCTGGCGCAATCGGGGATCGACCGACGGCTGATGCAATCGGGCGTCGACCGGGGGAGGATCGGCTGTGCGTGTACTCATGGCATGCTCCACGTCACCAGTTGATGACACCCAAGATATTGGAGAAATCGTCGGTCCATAGGGGCGAATTGGGCCCGACGATCGCTTCCGACCAGCGGTCGTCATCGAGCCACGCCCGCAGCGGCTCCTTCCGCCGAGCGAGAATTGCCCAGCACGAAGGGTACTTTCCTTGAGCCTCCTCGGCGTCTTCCGCGGGGTCGAACTGGATGCGGCAGACCAATCCCGCGTCTTCGGCCAGACGACCCACCAGGGGACGCAGATCGAAGAACCGACTTGAGATATGAAACATGAGGATGCCGTCGTCGGCCAGTTTGTCCAGATAGAGCCGCAGGGCTTCCCGGGTGGCCAGATGGATCGGAATGGCATCGGAACTGAACGCATCGAGGACCAGCAGGTCGTAGAAACCGGCCGGTGCGTCGGCCAGTCGCAAGCGGGCATCGCCGAGGACCACGTCGACTTGTGCCGGGCTGTCGCTGAGAAACGTGAAGTATCGCTGGTCCCGAGCAACGCGTTCCACGGCCGGATCGATTTCGTAGAACGTGATCTTCTGTTCCCGACGCCCGTAGGCGGCAATCGAACCGGTCCCCAGCCCAATGACGCCGATTCGCCGCACCGGAGGTTCCTCATCCAGCGCGGCGAAGACCTGGCCCAGGGGACCCGTGCGGTAATAGTAGGTAAGCGGCTCGTGGCGTAACTCCGGATCGCGGAACTGCATCCCGTGATTCGTCGAGCCGTGCCGCAACATGTAGAGGTTCTCGTCGGGATCGTACTCCACTCGAACGACGCCGAAGAAGCTCCGTTCGGTATACAGGATTTGCCCGGCGTGCGTGGCCTGCGAAAGCCCGATCGCCATGAGCCCGCCGATCCCCAAAGCGAATCGAACCCGACGCGTCTGGAACTGAAAACAGAGACACAACAAGCCGATGAGGCAAAGGATTGCCCAAAGACCGGCCTCCAGGGGAGTTTGTCCCGAGAGGCACAAGTAAACGGCCAAACACAGGGCGCCGCCGGTCAGCACTGCCGGAAGGACGAAATCCAGCACGCGAGTTCGCGAGGAAACCGTGGCCGTGCCGCAAGCCGGGCGAAGCAGGCAGGCGACGACAATCATCAGCGGATATTCGATCACCGTGGAGAATACCAACGGGGCCACCAGGGCGTTGAATAGCCCACCCAACACGCCGCCGACCGACATCCACAGATAGAACTCCGTCAACCGGGAGGCGTCGGGCCGCAACGCGGCCAACCGGCCGTGACAGACCATGGCGGTGACGAAAAACGCCGCCAAGTGCAACGGCAGCGTTAGCCACGCACTTTGGATCATACCCAGGTAAAAACAGGCCGCCACGGGAAGGATCAACATGGGCTGCAAGCGTACCATCAGGCCGTGTGGCAAGAGTTTTCGCCGGGCAAACACAAGGGTAAACGTCAGTAGATACAACGCCAATGGAATCACCCAGAGCAGCGGAACCGAGGCAATATCGGTCGAAATGTGGGTCGTCACGCCGAGCAGAAGACTCGAGGGGACCGCCGAAAGGGCCAGCCACATCAGTCGCCGCCGCCAGGTCACCTTGCCGGAGGGATGTTTCATCGCCGGTTTGGCCGGGCGAGACTCGAACATCGGCCCTCCGGCACGTCGCGGTTGGCGCCAGAGCAACACGGCGCAGCCGGTCATCAACAACATCAACGACCCGTAGACGGCGGCCCACGTCCACGACTGCTGCCACAACGACAAGTACGGCTCGACGATCACCGGATACCCCAACAGGGCAATCATGCTACCCAAGTTGCTGGCCGCGTAAAGGAAATAGGGGTCCTTGGCCGCCGGATGGTCTGTGTCGGCAAACCACGCCTGAAGCAATGGGGCGCTGGCCGTGACCAGCAGCAGCGGCAATCCGACCGACACGGTCAACAACAACAGAAGCCATCCGATCGGACTCTGGGCCACCGGCGGCGTCCAGCCCGCCGGGATGCAGATCGGCAACACCAGCCACGGAAGGCACAGCAGCCCCAGATGCAATGCCGCCTGACGCCGCGGGCCGAGCCAACGTGTCGAGATATGGGCGTAGGTGTATCCCAGCAGAAGAACGGCCTGATAGAAGACCATGCAGGTGTTCCAAACGGCAGAACTTCCCCCCAGAAGAGGTAATGCCATCTTCGCGAACATCGGCTGGACAATGAAGAGCAGCGTGGCACTGACCAGCAACGTCAACGCGAAGAAAATCTGCATGGAAACCGCCTCGAAGCAAAGTAATCGAGCGCAAGAGCGAATCTTGCCCCGTCTGCTGGCCAGGCAATTCTACATCAGCCCGTAGCCGTTGTATCCCAGAAAATGGCGGATTCCCGCGCGAGGACTCGGCGGCGAGCACGGATCTGTGGGTGAAGCGGAAGGCGCGACCTCGCCACGGTCCATACCCCTTAATCGGGCGGTTGACTGGTGAATCTTGGTAATTAAGATTGAATAAGTGGTTTAGGGAATATGCGCTGATTGCGTACTTT
>JABMRP010000390.1 GCA_013202535.1 Planctomycetota bacterium | reverse complement strand
CCAAGCTTAGAAAGCTATGGCGGTTGAGCAATCGGGCGACCGCCCCGATCTGGAAACCGTACAGATGGTTGCGACTGTGGGTAACATAGCTTGGAATGGCAGTCTGGGGCGGGACGACCGCGCCGACCACGCTAAAGTCCTCCTGCAATTCCGCGTAGCGGAAGCCCGCCAACAGGTCCAGGTTCTCGCGCCACCCGTAGCGCACATTCCCCTCGGCACTGTAGAGTTCCGAACTGTACGCGACCGTGAACTGGGTCGAAACAAGGCCTCCCGGCGGAAAAATGACCAGCGGACTGCCTGCGTTGCCGTCACGGACCGCCGACGAACTCCAAGCGTCGATGCCAAAGTAGTTGATCTCCAGACCACAGCCCCTGTCCAGGCGGTGAATGGCGCTGATTCGCGGACCGGCCTCGAAGTTGAACGGGAGGTCGGTCACGTTGAGAATGGGAGTCGGCGCAAACAACAGATCCTGGGCGTTCGCCACCGAACGCGTCAGCAGCAGCGCCTCTTGGGTCAGCACCCAGCTCGGGCGGCAGCTCTCGCAGAAACTGGTCGTCGGGCAAGCCGTGGACGCCATGGGAAAAACGATTTCCGTGGCCCACTCTTCGGACTCCTCCGTGCCGCTTATCACTTGTTGCTGTAGCCAATTGTAGTAGGTCGACGGCGGGATGCCCATTTGCTGAAGTGTCAGAGAGGTGTCGAACGGGCTCCGCTGGACCAGTTTCATGGTCTCGACCTTCTGCCGAGCCGACATGGCCTGGAAGTCGCTGCCTGCCGGAGACGTCAACCAGGAGGGACTCTCTGCCGAGTCCCCGCCGCTTGGCGTATACGGTGACCACGCGGCCTGGGCCGAGCCCAAGCCGGTCAGCAATGCCCACGTACAGGATATAGCGACGTTACGCATCGAGATGGTCATGGCAGCGCAGTCGCCTCTTGAGAAACCGGTACGAACCTTTCCTTGTTGATTTTCATCGGCGCCTAATAACCGGCAAATCCACTCGAATCGCTCTAATCCGGACGGTCGCCGTATTCGCGACACTCGGCATGGTCGGCGAATCCTGCGCTCTTTACCACATCACCCCACCTTGCCGTCCGGAAGAACTATCAGGCCTCCAACTCACAGTTGCTTCAGTAACGGGGGTCGCTGGAACAGCGCGCCAGTGAAAGACAGAATCCGCCGGGGAGTTCGTTGGGGCGCAGTCGGTATCGGGCGGATTACGCCTTCCATGTTGGCCGAATCGGTAAGCTACTTATCGACCGGTCCTTGGTATCCCAGTTCCTCCGCTCTAAGACACTCCTTCGGCGTGATGAGGCCGTCGTTGTTGAGGTCCACGCGAGTGAACTCGAGCGCCTTGGCGTCCGTCCAGGAGCTGGCATACTCGGCCATGGCCACCTGGCCGTCGCTGTCGGCGTCCTTTTGGGCAAACCAGTTGGGCAGTCCGTCAGGCAACCGCTCGGTCGGCGAGCGGAAACGGTAGGACTTGCGTTGGCCGGCAGCAGCCGAATCGGAACTGGCGTTGGGCGCGGGGTGCCGGATCATGGTCTTGGCGGGGTGGCGTATTGGCGCGTCCATCCCGGCCGTCGCACGGGACGGGGCGGAGGAGACGCCCGGCTTGGAGTTGGCGGCGGCGTCCGCTGAGTAGTGCTTCTTCAAGCCGGCTTGGAACCGCTCGATCGAGAGCGGCAACGCGAATTGGATCTTCGCCCGATCGGCCATTTTCCGGATGACGTAGCCTCGCTTCCCTTCGGCTTCCTCTGCATCGATTTGGCCGTTGCGATTGGCATCGAAGCCGCGCAGGAAGGTCACGTATTGCTCGGACCGGTCTTGATCGCTGGAGGAACCAGGGGATGCACCTGGGTAGGGGCTCGATTTCTGGCCGAGCAGCGGCGCGGCCATGCCGAGCGACACGGACCAGATCGCGACCCCCAGTGCTCGTTTCCAGTTCTTTCGCATTGTCCGACCTCCTCCGCGATGTTTGCAGTGGTCAGGAGACACTAGTGCGTGCCCCCAAATATCGCCAGCAGGATCCCCACCAAGAGCCCTAATCCTACCGTCACGGCCACGAATCCGGCCGTGGTGATCACCCGTAGCGTACGGCGCGACGGGACGGTGGTCCGCAGCTCATCGAGCTTGCCTTCGCGACGCATTCGCTCGTAGAACTCCGGGCGTTCTTCCCGCATCTCTTCCTCATCGATCAGGCCGCTGAGGATCGCCATGTCCATGGGGAATTTTTCGGGGCGAAGGTGCGTGCCGAAGAAATGGACGGCAAAGATGAAGCTGGTCGCCAGCAGAGCCTCCTCGGAATGGATGATTTTGGCCAAATTGAGGGCCACGCCGGGCAGCACCATGCTGAAGAGATTGGGGAACCAGAGCATCATGCCGGAAGTCCCGATGATGCCGACGCCCCAGAAGACGGCCCAGTAATCGAATTTCTCCCAGTAGGTCCAACGCTCGAAGACCGGTTTGGGCCCCCAACCGACGAACCACCGGAACATGCGGATCATGTCCAGAAGATCCCGGGGGCCGGGGATCGGTGAGTCGGGCCCGAGGAAGATCGTCAGCAGGGGCGTTTTCTTCTCTAAGCACCGCCACACCTGCCCGGCAAGCCAAAGCAGATGCGTGGCAAAGTAGCCGACCGTCAACAACGCGAAGATTCGGTGCCAGGTGCTGGTCGACTCGAAGCCGCCCAGCACCCGGGCAAGCCCCTGGGCCCAGTCCTGACTGCTGTATTTCAACGGCAGGCCGGTCAAGGCGAGCCCCAGAAACGAGACGACCACCACGGCGTGCGTTGCGCGGTGAATCGGCTCGAATCGAACGCAAGCCGGGTCCCCCTCCATGAGCCGCTTGGGGCGCCCGTGCCGCTTCACGTGGATGGTCGAACGGATAAACCACAGAATGGTATGCAGCCCGAAGAACGCGAACACCGAATAGATCAGCGCCTCCATCGCCAGGTAGACCCAATACAGGAGCGGATGGTCTTCGGCGTTGCCGTGGTCGGCGTGCGGTCGAAAGTCGCAGAAGTTTGCCACGGCGTAGGGATGGCATTTCTGGCAGGTTTCCAGCCGGTTCTGGCCTCGCAGGACCGGGGAACTCGCGTCGTCGATCGGGGGGATGTCGTGCGCACCGTGGCAGTCGGAGCACTTGGCTGCCGGCCCGTAGCCCAGATCGTCCAAGGCTCCGTGCAGGCTCTGCGCGAACCCGCGCGAGACATCGTCGTGGCAGCCGCCGCAGCGGTCTCCCAGCCGCAGCCGGAAGGACTGCGATCGGGGGTCGGGCAGGTCGTGGCCTTCGGAGCCGAAGTGGCAGTCCGTGCAAGTGGGTCTTCGCTTTCCATGGCCGCCCGCGGCCGCCTTCTCCGTGGCGGTACCCGGTCCGTTGCCGTTGCCATGCACGCTCTTTTTGAGCCGCTGCTCGACAAACCGGTGACACTGCCCACAGGTCGAGGCCACCTTGGCGGAGTGCAGTGTGGAAGCCTCTTCATCGGCTCGATAGATGCCGTGGGCACCGTGACAGTCCGAGCACGACGCCGTGACCAGCAGCCCGGATTGCGTCAATCCGTGCCCGTGTACGCTCTGGAGGTACGTGTCGAGTTCATCCGGATGGCAATTTCCGCAGAGATTGACCTGATTCTTCAGGAACACGGGAGACTGAGGGTCGTCGTGAGGAACCAGGCGGTGTTTCACCAGTCCATGGCACGTATTGCAGGCCAACGGCGTGGGACTGCCGTCGGCCTTTGGGGCTCCCTCCTCGGCATGCACGCCCCCGGCCAGACCGCTGGCTTCCTCCTGATGGCACCGCCAACACGACTTCCGCACTTCGGACAGCCCGGAGCGAAACGGGCCGATGCCCATCCCGGTCTCCTTGAGTTGCATGGAATGGGCGTTGGATTTGTCGAAGCTCGTGCGATCGCCACCGTGGCAATCGTAACACTTCACGCCGGCGCGAAAGTGGGCGTCCTCGCTCAAGTGTTCCTTGGGCAGGTATAGCGGCTGCTGGTCCACGCCCCAGAACTCGGGAGTGCAGTGGCACAGTACGCAGGAGTTCAGATCCGAGTTGATCCGCGGTCGTGCGACCGGGCCGACGTCGGCGGAGGCGGCAGTTCCCGTCACACACGCCAGCGTGATGGCCCAAAGCACTCTCATTGCGGCGATTCCACCCTCTCCGGCAACACAACCGTCGGTCCGGAGATCTTCAACTCGCGGCAGAGCGCGGACAACCCGTCGACCAGGGCGCGGGTGAGTGTGCCGGCGTAATGGATGTTGTGGATGCCGTTTCCCGCGCGGAGAAACGCCAAGTCGTCGTTGAATTGGTCGAGTTCCGCGGTCAGGGTCGCCGCACGCTCGGCGCCGAGATCGGCCGATTCGACCGCCTGGCGGACCCGCCCGATGCAGGACTCGATGTCCGACAGGGCCGCCTTGAGTCCCTCGTGCTGCGAAGTGATCATGTCCATTGCCGAGCCGTCGTGGCAGTTGGCGCACATCTTGGTCGAGGCCTTCCAGAGCACGGTCCCGGTGGCCGATATCTCCTTCACCTGGTGGCAGGAAGGGCACGAGATCCGCGCATCCGTCATGCCGTTGGTTCGCTCGGGGATACTCTTCCCGCCGACGCCCATGAGCATGTTCACCTGCTCCTGGTGATGCTCGGGATGACAGGAGTTGCAGTCGGACGCGGCGTGCCGGATCCGGTGCTCGTCGAGCGAATGGTGGATCTCCAGGTGGCACTCGAGGCAGTCGACTTTGTGGTCGGTGACGTGCTTGCGATGCAGAAACTCGTGGTCGTCGATCCGCTCGAGATCGTCGGTTCGGTTGTGGCAAACACCGCATCGCTCGCGGGGGACCTCGCCGCGGCCGCGAATGAGGTCCGCATGGCAGTTGGCGCAGTCGACGCCCCGCTCGTAAGCCAAATCGTGATCGAAGGTGATCCCGCCTCCGAGGTCGAACTCCTCCTCGGGGATCTGGTGGCAGCGGGTGCAGGCGCCCAGCCCCTCGTTGAGATGCCCGTCTTTGAAATGACACAAGAAGCAGGTGGAGGTCGTCACGGTCATGTGGCTGCCCTGGACGATCTGGCTGTGGCAACTCGTACAGCGGAGTTTCTTGCCTCGCCGCATCTCCCCCAGGTGTGGTCGGTGGTCGAACGCGACTCCTTGGAACTCCACCCGCCCGGCTAGAAGCCGGGACTCGTGACATCCGCTCCGCAGGCAGCTCGCGTCGGGGACTTCCGCGGCCGGGCGAGGACCCTCGCTGGAAGTGACGTACTTGGCCAACTGAACCAGCCCGAGCATCTTGCCGCGAAGCTTCTCACCCGCACCCGGTGGGAAATGGCACTTCACGCAGGAGACGTCCTTGTGGCTTGAATTCTGCCAGGACTCGTAGTACGGCTCCATGTTGTGACAAGACCGGCAGAATTCCGGGCGGGAAGTGTACATCGCGGAGACCGCCGTCATCAGGCCCACCATGAGACCGAAAGCGCCTCCCAGTGCGGCCGCGCGCAAGAACCACAACTTGATATCGTCCCGGAGACTCCGTGGTGCGGGCTCGGGTGTCTCGACCGGCTCTTCGGCCGGGGATTGCGGCGCTGTCGTGGGATCGTTTTCATTCATCATTCATTATTTCCCCAACGTGGCCAGCAAGACCACGGCCAACAGTCCCAGTCCCAGTGAATACACGACCAATCCGGCGACGAACACCAGCCACAGGCGTCTTTTCGAAGGGGCCGGGCGGCGAAGGGCTTCCAGCTTGCCGGTCCGCTCCAATCGCGCGACGTATTCCGGGCGGTGTTTCCGCTGGTGTTCTTCGCTGACCAGACCGGTCAGGGCCGACAGATCCAGGGGAAACTTCTCCGGGCGGAAGTGGGAGTGGTAGAAGTGAAAAATGAACAGGAAGCTGGCCGCCAGGATGGCCACCTCGGCATGGACCACCTTGGCCAGATTGAGCACCTCGCCGGGCAGGATCCTTACGAAAACATTCGGATACCAGAGCAACAGGCCGGAAGTGCCAATCACCGCGGCGGCCAGGTAGACGGCCCAATAGTCGAACTTCTCCCAGTAGGTCCAGCGTTCGAAGACGGGCCGCCGGCCCATGCCTAAGAACCACCGCGCCATGTCCAGCATGACCTTCAAGTCTTTGTGAGTCGGCACGGGTGAATCCGGGCCGAATACGATCGATCCCCAAGAGGCCTTCTCCCGCCGCAGTTCGACGATCTTCATGATCCCCCAAACCACGTGCGCCAGGCAGCCGAAGATGGCCACCGTGGCAAAGAAGTGGTGCCAGACGCTGGTCGACTCGAACCCCCCCAGGCCGCGTGCCAGCAGCTTGGCCCACGCCTGGCTGCCGTACTTCAGCGGCAGACCGGTCAAGACCAGCCCCAGGAACGAACTGAGCAGAAGGGCATAGAACACTCGCTGTCTGGGCTCAAACCGTACCAGGACGGTCTTCTCGGTAACAAGCGTTTTGTGACCCCCTCGTTGGATCGTCTCGACAAACGACCGCACGAACCACAGAAACCCGTGGATCACGAAGAACGCGAAGAAGAAGTAGAACAGGGCCAGCAGCCCCTCATAGACGTAATGCAGCAGCGGATAGTCTTCGGCGTCGTGGTAGTCGGCGTGGGGGTCGAAGTCGGTGAAGTTCGCAACCGCGTTGGGATGACATTTCCGGCAGGTGGCCAGCCGGTTCTCTCCCGCCGCCAACGGGGACTTCGGGTCGTCGGTCGCCAGAATGTCGTGGAAGCCGTGGCAGTCGGAACACTTGGCGGCCGCTTCGTAGCCCATTTCGGTCAGCTCGCCGTGCAGGCTCATGGCGTAGCGGGCGGACAGCGCCGGATGGCAGTTGCCACACCGATTGACCGACTCGATTTGGAAGGCAGCCTGTTCGGGATCGAGCAGATGGTGTCCCTGGTGGCAGTCGGTGCAAGTCGGGTTGCGTTTCCATCTCCCCCCCGGTGCCGGTCTTTCCGTCGCCCCGTCAGGGTCCTCACCGCGGCCGTGGACGCTCTGCTGGAGCCGCTGTTCGATCTCATCGTGGCATTTCCCACAGGTCGCCGCTACGTTGGACTTGTGAAGCGTGGATCGCTTGTCGGCCGCGTAGTAGATCCCGTGGGAACCGTGACAGTTTGCACAGGCCGGCACGACCACCAACCCCGACTCGAACAGCCCCACACCGTGTACGCTCTTCGAGTAGGTCTCCAGGTCCCCCTGGTGACAACCGCCACAGACCTTGATCTGATGATCCAGGAACACGGGAGAACGGGTATCTTTGGCCGGTGGTATGCCGTGGACGTCGCTGCCGTGGCAGGCGAAGCAATCGAGGATCTTGCCCGATCCCTCCTCGTCCTTCTCGCCCCCGTGGCGATGCACGCTGGCCCGGAGGCTTGCCAGTTCGTCTTGATGACAGCGTCCGCAGGTGACCACCCGCCGGTCGATGGAGACGGGCGACCGGTCGTCGGCCACGGGGAGCATCCCGTGCATCTTCTCACCGTGACAGTCACCGCACTGCAAGGGGGTCTTGGCATTGTTTTCGGACTTCGCGCCATCGGACTTCGCGTCGGCATGCGCGCTACCGAGCAGGCTGGTCAGCTTATCCTGATGGCAGGCGGCGCACGCCTGTTGCATGTCGTCCAGCGACGCGAGGAACGGCTGCACGCCATTGGTGCGCTGCGGGACTTCGGTCGCGGGGGCCTGCGGCTCGCCGAGCGTGCCGGGGTCGCCGCCATGGCAGTCGTGACAGTTCACCCCCTTGAGGAAGTGGACATCGCCGGAGAGGCTCTTGGCGGAGACGAACAGCCCAGGCCGATCATCCTTGTGGGGCGGGTCCGACACCCACATTTCCTT
>JABMRP010000389.1 GCA_013202535.1 Planctomycetota bacterium | reverse complement strand
TATCGTCGCGTTGCTTCAGTTCGTTCTCAAACTCGCTTGCTCTCATGCCCAGAAGCTACACGAAATCAGCCGGCAAGAAAAGTCCAGTTCAGCAACTGCTCACGAAAATGGACAGTTACCGTCGAAATTGTCCACAAAACCCGCTTGCCCCACACAGGGCAACGCAAGCATCACAGCCGTCAACACGACCATCGGGGCTCTCGAATTCAGCAGTCTCATGGTCCTAGCTCCTTGAAGAAAACAGTGAAGTGAAGCAATGTCCGGAACAGACGATCGACAAGGTCGTGGTCGGCGACGATTCGGCGCGGAACGCCCGCAAGATCGGACCCATCGCGCAAGAGAACCGCAAACGGGCTTCCTCACGCGAAACACCGCCGACTCCAGTGTACCCAGGTGGCAAGGGCTAATCCAGTATTTTGGGCAAAATGACGCCGTTGGGGGGTGCCACTGGCATCTTGCCAGTGCTTCTTGGGCTCGTAGCTTGTATCTTGCCAACCAAGAAAAGCCCCCAGCGGCAAGCGACTCCGCAGCCGGGAAGCCGACACGGAATGGACCTACCTCTTGGAGAACCGTGGAATACCACGGGGGAGTCTTTGGGTCAGGCCGGGATTTGGGAATAAGGTGGTGATCAGTTGCGTGCCTTAATCCCTGATCCAGGTCTGACTCAAAAACTCCCTCGCGTGGTGTCCGTGCTCCGTCAGGACGGCCCTGGCGATGTACGGTGGTCCACTGTATCGCGAGGGGCTTGGGCGTACAACCGGCGGACACGGCCACTTACCTTGCGCCCGGCGATTGGCTACCATGGATCCCGTACGGCTCCCCGATTGCCCCTTTCCGATCCCCAAACGCCAAGTCGCCAACGTGACCTCGAACACTGCTCGGAAATCCAAAGGAACCTGCGCCCTGGTCAGCCTTGGCTGTCCGAAGAATCTCGTCGATAGCGAGCGGATGCTGGGATTGCTCGAATCGGGCGGGTTTGAAATGGTCTCTAGCCCCCATGGGGCTGGGTTTGTTGTAGTCAATACGTGTGGGTTCATCGAGGAGGCGCGGCGGGAATCGCTGGATGTGATCGGTCAGATGCTCCGGCTGAAGGAAGAGGGCAAAGTGGGGGGGGTGATCGTCGCGGGATGTCTGGCCCAACGAGACGGTCCGTCGCTGCTGGAGGCCCATCCGGGAATCGATCAGGTGGTGGGCGTCTTCAGCCGCGATACGATCGGCGAAGCGGCCGAGCGGCTGATGCGCGGTAGCCCACCCGGCTGCACCGTGGCCGAAACGGGTCCCACCACGCCGCTACCCGACACGGGCCGCCTGCGACTCACGCACCGTCACGTGGCCTATCTGAGAATCGCCGAAGGGTGCGACCGCCGGTGTTCCTTTTGCGCCATTCCGAGCATTCGCGGCACGTATACCAGCAAGCCCATCGAGCAGATCGTCGTCGAGGCCGAGGAGTTGGTGGCCGACGGTGTACGAGAGATCGTCGTCATTGCACAGGACACCAGCAACTACGGGGTGGATCTGACCGGCAGTTCGCAACTGGCCCGTTTGCTTGGGCGGTTGGCCGAACTGCCGGGAGTCGAGTGGCTCCGGGTCATGTATCTATACCCGGTGCATTGGACCGACGCATTGATCGACGTGTTTGCCGACGGCGGGAAGGTGCTTCCCTACCTCGATCTCCCCTTGCAGCACATCGACGACGAGATCCTCCGGCAGATGCGGCGGCCGGTCAACGCGGCGCGGACCGAGCGACTGATCGAACAGTTGCGCCAGCGGATCGACCGTCTGGTCTTGCGAACGTCGTTGATTGCCGGATTTCCGGGCGAGACGGAGGCACAATTCGAGCGATTGCTGGAATTTGTCCGGCAGCAGCGTTTCGAGCGGCTGGGGGCCTTTGCTTACTCCCCAGAGGAGGGTACCGCAGCCGCCGGCCTCGAGGGTCAATTGCCCGAGACGGTTCGCCGGGAGCGTCGCGACCGCATATTGGCCGTTCAGCAGGAGATCGCCTTCGACTGGGCTCGATCCCAGGTGGGGAGAACCTTCGATGTGATCGTCGACCGTTGTATTGACGGTGAAAAAGACGCCTATCAAGGGCGAACCCATGCCGACGCACCGGATATTGACCCCGTGGTCTACGTGACCGGGGAGAATTTGGCCCCGGGTTGTATTGTGCCGTGTGAAATCGTCATGGCGAGAGGGTATGATTTAGTGGCCGCGGCGGTGGGAAATCCGCGATAGTGCATACGGAGACTGGATCCCGGGAGAATCGTCATGTCATCAGGTAGCGAAAAATCAACCTCCGTGCAGCCGGCCGACGGCTCCAAGGCCGTCTTCAATCTGCCCAACCAACTGACCACCGCTCGGTTGATTCTGGCCGTGGTCCTGTTTGTCCTGATCGGCTGCGACTACTACATGGCCGCCTTTTGCACGTTCATTGTTGCGGCGGGGACCGACTGGCTCGACGGCTATTACGCCCGAAAGTACGACTTGGTCACGACCTTGGGTCGCATTCTCGACCCCTTTGCCGACAAAGTGATCGTCTGCGGCACGCTCATCTACCTGTTGTCCATCCCCGAGATGGTCCGTCCGGAGCCCGAATCGTGGTGGTGGGGCTTGAAACCCTGGATGGTCGTCGTGATCGTGGGGCGCGAGTTGCTGGTCACGGCGCTGCGGAGTTTCCTCGAAGATCGGGGGGCCGATTTCTCCGCGAAGATGGTGGGTAAGCTGAAAATGGTCTTCCAGTGTGTTGCCGCGGGAGCCGCGCTTTTCTACCTACACTACGTCATGGCCGACAATGCACCGAACCACCCGGCATGGGCCTGGTGGGTCCTGGTCGTTTCCATCTGGGGATCGGTCGTGCTGACCGTCTACTCCGGGCTGGTCTACATCGGCGCGGCCGTCAAACTGCTTCGCGACGCATAGCCTCCCATGCCGGAACCTCCCGACCAGACCCTGTCGATCGGCCTATCCGTGGCCGTGCTGGCGCTGCTGGTATCGTGCTTGACCATCTGGGCGTGGCTCATCGGGCGATGGCGACGGAGAGAATCCATCTTGCCCCATCAGAAGCGGCTGCGCCCCAAGCACACCGGCGCGGATGTGCTGGTGATCTTCTTCCTCTACGCCACGCTGAATGTTGCCGCGGGAGACGTCGCGGTGGAACTCGGGCCCGCGCCGCCGTCTGTTTGCGATGTCTCCAAGTCGGGGTCGGGCCATCAGGTGGCAGTGATGCTCACCGAGGCTCCCTCGTTGGGGAGCATCCTGGTCTGCCTGGTAGCCGCCGTGGTGGTCGCGCCGATTGCCGAGGAGTTTCTCTTCCGGCTGCTGCTGCAAGGGTGGCTCACCGATCTCGGCTGGCGGCATCGGCGCCAGTTGCCCAGGCTGGGGCGATGCGCCCGCGGCGTCGGGCCGGTGATCCTGGTGGCCCTGGTTTTCTCCATGATGCACTTTCGGGTCACATCAAGGCCCTTGTCGCCCGAAACGATGCTCTACCTGCTGGCCGGAAGCGCCCTGGCCGGCGTGGGCACCGTGGTCCTGGGCCTGCTGTGGCTTCGCCTGAGCCACCGGGTCACGATGGCCGATCTCGGGGTCGTGCGCGAGAAATCCTGGGCGGAC
>JABMRP010000388.1 GCA_013202535.1 Planctomycetota bacterium | reverse complement strand
GCAAAACGCCTGGGCCACCTCCAGCAGTCCCGAGGTCCCGCTGGCGTTGTCGTCGGCCCCGTTGTGAATCGATGCAACGACCCCCGCTTTGTCTTTCTTGGGACCAAACCCGACGTGGTCGAAGTGGGCCCCGACGAGGATCGTCTCCTGCCGAAACTCTGGATCGCTTCCCGGCAGCACGGCCAGCACGTTGCGGTAATCGGAACCGAAGGGTTGAAAGTATCCGCCGTCGGCAGCGCCACCGCGAAGTCCCATCTCGGCCAGCCGGGTCTGCAAGTATTGGGCCGCCGCGTGGCCACCGGGAGTTCCCGCCTCGCGGCCTTCCCGGGCGTCGTCGGCCAGATAGTCGACGTGTTGCCGCAGTTCATCGCCGGTGATCGACTCCAGGGCGGCGGTCAACGCGGAACTTCGTTCGGCCGCCGCCGCGACCGTCGGCATCGGGCAGAGAATCGTTGCCGACAGCAAAATGGCCGTGGCCAGGAGCGTGGGACGAATTGGTTTCATGGGCATTACCTGAGGTGGTGCTGAGACGGATTACTCACGAGCCGATCGTAACCCGAAGCGTAAGCGAGGGACGACCAACGAATTTCCTCGCTTACGCTTCGGGTTACGATGATACGCCTTGTCGCCCAGTCCCCGGCTCGTGAGTACTCCAGGCTGAAGTCCTTACTATAACGTACGCACGGGCGGAACGCACCGGCAGAAAAAGACTGCCGCGTCTGGCACCAAGTGGGCCGGCCGGCACATTTCCTTCCCGACCTGGGCGGCCTATCGACAAGTTCCCCGGAGTGCGATAGGCTAAATGGCCGAATAGACGTAATTAATGCGCACCCTGGGAGAAAGAGGACCGGTACGAGCCGTGCGAAGCACCCGTTAGGCTGTTTTGGCACGTTGTACCCGCCCCGGTTTTCAGTACCTCCGTGCGAGGGGTGCCGTGCCAGCCGATTCGAGGCCTATTGCGAAAGGGAAACTTCATGAGTTCCAAGCGTATTTTCCTCAGCGAAAACGAGATGCCGACCAAGTGGTACAATCTGCTGGCCGATCTGCCCGAGCAGTTGCCCCCGCCGTTGCACCCGGGTACGGGCCAGCCGATCGGCCCGGACGACCTGGCGCCGATCTTCCCGATGTCGCTGATCGCCCAGGAAATGAGCCCCGAGCGGTGGACCGAAATCCCCGATCCGATTCGCGAGGCGCTGGCCATTTGGCGGCCGTCGCCGTTGGTTCGGGCGACCGGTCTGGAGAAGGCGCTGAAAACGCCGGCGAGAATCTACTACAAGGACGAAAGCCACAGCCCCCCGGGCAGCCACAAGCCCAACACGGCGGTTGCCCAGGCCTTTTACAACAAGGAAGCGGGCGTCAAGCGGCTGGTTACCGAAACCGGGGCCGGCCAATGGGGTAGCTCGCTGGCCTTTGCTTGCTCGCTGTTCGACCTGGAGTGCAAGGTCTACATGGTCAAGGTCAGCTACCAACAGAAACCCTACCGCCGATCGATGATGCACGTCTGGGGCGGTTCGGTCACACCCAGCCCCTCGGAGGAGACCGAGGCCGGCCGCCAGATCCTGGCCGCCGATCCCGATTGTCCGGGCAGCCTGGGGATCGCGATCAGCGAGGCCGTCGAGGCGGCCGTCAAGGACGACGAGGCCAAGTACTCGCTGGGCAGTGTGCTGAACCACGTCCTGCTGCACCAGACGATCATCGGCCTGGAGGCCGAAAAGCAGATGAAGATCGCCGGCGACAGCCCCGACATCGTGATCGGATGCGTCGGCGGCGGCAGCAATTACGCCGGGCTGGCCTTCCCTTTCCTGCGACGCAAGATCGCCGGCCAGGACATCCGCTTCGTCGCTTCCGAGCCGTGCTGCTGCCCCACCATGAGCCGTGGCCAGTATCGCTACGACTTCGGCGACACGACCAAATTGACCCCGTTGATCAAGATGTATACCCTGGGACACAGCTTCATTCCGCCGGGCATCCACGCCGGCGGGCTTCGCTACCACGGCATGGCGCCGGCGGTGAGCCTGGCAATCAAGCTGGGATTGATCGAGCCGGTGGCCTACCACCAACTCGAATGCTTCGACGCGGCCAAATTGTTCGCCGCCACCGAGGGCACGATCCCCGCTCCGGAAACCGCGCACGCCATCCGCGCCGCGATCATCGAGGCCGAGAAGTGCCGCGAGACGGGCGAAGAAAAGTGCATCCTCTTCAACTTCAGCGGGCACGGAATCTGCGATTTGGGCGCCTACGATAAGTACTTCGCCGGCGAACTGTCCGATTTCGACTATCCCCAAAAGAAGATCGAAGAAGCCATCGCCGAACTGCCCGAGATCGACTGACGCCCGGCAGAAAAACTCCCTCGCAGGAATCGACCGATGAGCAAGAATCTCCTTGCCCTGGACATCGGCACGCAAAGTGTGCGCGCCGCCGTGGTGACTTCCGACGGCGAGATTCTCGGCATCGGACAAATCGCCCACGACGTCGACAGCCCGCATCCCAACTGGGCCCAGCAGCGGCCCGACGATTGGTGGGACGAAACCTGCCGGGCGATCGGCAAGGTGCTCGCCGAAACGGGCGTTGCCCCCGATTCGATCGCCGCGGTGTGCAGTTGCGGGCAGATGCACGGCATGGTGGGAATCGACGAGCAAGGTGCCGTGACCACCGAGTGGGCGCAACTCTGGTGCGACAAACGGTGTCAAACCCAATGCGAGGAGATTCGCAAGACCCGCGACGAGGCGCAACTGGCCCAAGTGACCGCCAACCCGGTCGTCCCCTCCTGGACGGCCCTGAAGATCCTCTGGTTCAAGGAGAATCAACCCGACGTCTACGATCGGGCGCGATGGTTCCTCGTGCCCAAGGACTTCATCAACTACCGGCTCAGCGGTGTCGCGGCGACCGACCCCAGCGAGGCCTCCGGTTCGTACCTTTGGGATTGGAAGACCGATACCTACTCGCCCGAGTTGGCCGACGTGGTGGGTGTCGATCTGGGGCGATTCGCGCCCGTGTACCCGTCGCACGCTGTGATCGGCGCGGTGACCGACGAGGCGGCCCGGCATACCGGCATTCCGGCCGGAACGCCCGTGGTGGTCGGCGGTGGCGACTTTCCCGTCTCCATGCTCGGGTTTGGCATCGTCGGCGAGGGGCTCGCTTCCGACGTGACCGGCACCAGCACGCTCTTTGCCATGCATAGCGCCAAGCCGCTGATCCACCCGGCCGTATTCAATCTGCGCCACGTGGTCGCCGGGTGGATTCCCTTCAAGCTACTCGACACGGGCGGGTTGAGCGTCCGCTGGTGCAAGGACCTGATCAGTTCGGCCCGCGACGAGGAACTTTCCTTCGACGCCATGATCGAGATGGCCGCCGCCGTGCCCGAGGGAAGCGACGGGCTGGTGTTCTATCCCTACATGCTGGGCGAACGCCGGCTGGATAACGCTTCGGCCCGGGGTGCTTTCATGGGCGTGACGTTGAACCACAAGGCGGGGCATTTCGCTCGGGCGGCCATGGAGGGCGTGGCCCTGGCCGCGGGCATGGACCTGCGGCTGTTCCGGAGCCTGGGCGTCGAGGTCGATCGGGTGCTCTGCGTCGGCGGCGGCACGCGCAACGGGCTCTGGAACCAGATCAAGGCCAACGTGTTCGGCATGCCGCTGGAACTGTCCGACGAGCCGGAAGCCGGGATCAAAGGGGCCGCCATCCTCGCCGCCGCCGGCGTCGGCCTGATCGACGACCCGGCCACCACCGCCCGGGAACGTCGCGTCTCGGCCGGCAAGACGGTTCCGCCGCAATCCGAGGGTGTTCAGCGGTACCAAGAAGTGCTCGACGAGTATTCGCGCATCTACGACCATCTACTGGGATTCTGGCAGGCGGAGTAAGGCGGAGCTTCAAACGCACTCACGCCGGTCTATCGCCGAGGAGTCCCGTCAGCCCCCGACTTTGCCGGGGGGCGAGCCCTCTCGCGATCTGATCCATCCGTACGACCGCGCCGGGCGCGAGACTTCCGACCTTTGCCGCCGCCGTGGTGGAAAAGGGCCTCCAGAGTCCGCCCCCCGGCAGAGCCGGGGGCTGAGGGCGAGGGAAGTGTCAACCATCCGGTTCCGCGGCGATTTTCTTGTACTTACCGGTGCGCCAGTTCTTCAGGTCGGAACAATACCAGCGCGAGAAGCGGCGGTCGGAGGGTCCGCCGAGCAGGTTGCTGAAATAGTCGTCGCCGGCCAGATCGGCAACGAAGCGAAACGACGGCACGAACGTCGTCTCCCGCCCGCCGCTGCGGTAGATCTGCCCCTGATGGATCGTCGCCCTGCCGCCGATTGCGGTGACCGGTCCGCGATCGAACCCGAGGAAGCGGGGCAACTTCCCGCCGAGCAAGAGATGGCGCAGCATGTACCCTCGGCCGTGTCCCCAAGGCCGAGGGTCGATCGACAGCGCCCGTTCGGCGACGCACCGATACACTTCCTCGCGCGTCCGGTCGCCGAACCAGACGGATTCCCCGGCGAG
>JABMRP010000387.1 GCA_013202535.1 Planctomycetota bacterium | reverse complement strand
GGTAGCCACCGTGCTGCCGGGTGATAAGATCCTCCAGCTTTCGGTTGGCGTGCCCGAGCCGAGCACGCTGGTCCTGGCCACCCTCGGCCTGCTGGGTCTGGGCCTCTGCGGCTGGCGGCGGAGGCGGTCGACAACCTGACGATCCCGACCGACGCAAACCGACAACAGGCCATCCGATGAGGGTGGCCTTTTCTATTGGGCAAGTCCCATACGGTTGCTCTCGCAAGCAGGCGATCCCGGGCTTCCGCCTTACAATCGGCATATCCGCGCCGGAGCGAACGACCCGGGGCGTGGAATTCGGTCTCCTGCCCCTGGAGTACCGCCGGATGGATCGGAATCCCCCCCCGGAAGCAATCGGCACGTTTGCCGAAGGTGGATACCTGACCTAGAGTTACGTAGGTGGATTTGGGTCCGCCCGAAGGTTTTTCCGCCGTGTCACGGTACGCGGTGCGGTGTGTTTGCCGCCGAGAGCCGGCCATTCGGTCGATCGGATTCGTTTCGCATTCTCCCCTGGTACTCAAAATCGTGCCCTCTGATCCCGCATCCAAAATCGACGGTTGGGAATCGGTTTGCGATTCGTTCGAAGGCTTGCGCGCCGGCCACGACGATTTCGATCGTTTCTTCTCCGAGACGTTCGACCAGCTCGGTTCGCTCTGGGCGGACTTTCTCCAACGGCAAGGCGAGCGCCAGGCCGAGCAGAGCCGGGCCGCGACTGAATTGGGCGTACACGCCACCCGGCTCGAACAGCAGATTGCGACACTCGAAGCCCAGCGAGGCCAACTCGGCGACGAGACGGCCCAATTGCGGGAGCAACTCGCGACGGCCGCCGTCCGGGAAGATGAGCGGGTAAGCCGGATCGTCGAGGAAACCAACCAGGAACAGGCGGCCCTGCAAGGCCAGTTAGACGCCGCCTTGGCACAGGTCGAGCAATTCTCCGAAGCTTCCACCGGCAACGACCAGCGGGTGAAGCAGGTGATGGAGGCCTCGAACCAGGAACGGGCGGCCCTGCGGAGCCAATTGGAAGCCGCCCAAGCGCAGATCGAACACCTCTCCTCCTCGATGGCCGGCGACGATGATCGCGTCCGAAAGGTCCTCGAAGAAGCGAACCAGGAGCGGGCGGCCCTGCGAAAACAGCTCGAAGCATCCCAGGCCCAAGTCGAGCAACTGGCCGCCGTGACCTCCGAACTGGTCGGCGCGCAGACTCAACTGACCAAAGCCCAAACCAAACTGGCCGGCGCCCAGACCGAACTCACCACCTCCCATTCCGAACTGTCGGTCGCACACTCCGATCTGGCCAACATGCGGGCCGAACTGGCCGATGCCCGGGAAGAAATTGCCCGACAGCGAAGCCAGACCGAATCGGCTGGCATCGGATCCGCCGAAGCCGAATCTCAGTTGCGTGAGAAGCTACGCCGAGCGGAAGAAGACCGGGCCAACTTGCGGAACCAACTGGAAGCTGCCCGGAAGCAACCGTCGGGCGAAGATCAGCGAGCCCTCCAAGCTAAACTGGCCGAAGCCCGCGAGGAAAGCGGCCGTCAGGCCGATCGCATCGAGTCGCTCCGTGCCGAGGTTGCCTCGGCGCAAAGCGTCCCCGCCTCCGGACTGGAAGACGACGCGTTGCAGGAGCAACTGCAACAAGAGCGAACGGCGTTTGCCCAGGAGCGCAACGGCCTGGAATCGGAGCTCGAAACGATCCGCAATCGGGCGGCCGATTTGACCGAGTTGATCGAGACGCAGAAACGCGAGATGGCTACCGAGCGCGCCGGCTGGACCGACGAGTTCAAGCGGTTGCGACATACGCTGGAGAATCGGCTCCAATCGCAGCCGGCGCCGAACAACCGGATTTCGCAGGCCGACGATCCCCAACCCCAGGCACCCGAGACGGCTCCGGCCCAGCCGGTCGCCGGCGATCCCGTGCTCGATTCGGTGATGGCACAGTTCGAGATGCTGCAGAAGGATCTGATCCGGCGCCGGGCGAAGAAATCGGGTGCCGAACGACAGAGAGCTTCTTAGATAACGATCGAGGAACATTATGTCAGAGAAGAAGAAGCGGGGGATATTGTGGGCCATCGCCCTGATCGGCGTGGCCAACCTGGCATTGGGAATCGCGGTACACAGCGGGGAGCTGGCGACGGCCGGAGCCGCCGCCATGGCGTTCGTCGCCGTGCGCCTGAGGCGAATTCGTCGCGGCGGCGAGCGTAGACCGCGACGAGCGCGGCCGAAGAAGAGGGTGCCGGTCGTTCACCCGGTCTCGGCAACGGAGCGATTTCCGGTCGATCCAGACAATCCCGACACGCTGGTCGAGCAGATGTTGGCCCAAGGCCGCGGTACGCTGCTCCTTCGTCCGCAGATCGCCGAAGGCCTGAGCGAAGAGCAGATGGCTTCCGCGCTGGAATCGCTGCACGCCGAGATGGCCCTGGTCCCGGACGGAGAAGTGGTGCTGGGACGGATCGACGACGCGCTGAGCGACGGAAAGCTCGATGACGAAGAGATCGCCGCCTGCCAAGGTCGAGTCGTGGGCGTCACGCGCCTCTTCCTCGATCGCTACCCGGTAACCAATCGCCAGTTCTACGAATTCGTCGCCGCCGGCGGATACGAGCAAATGGCATTGTGGGATCAGCCGATCTGGCCGGCCGTTTTGGATTTCGTCGACCAGACCCAGATGCCGGGTCCCTACTTCTGGATCGAGGGCTGCTACGAAAGCGGCAAGGAAAATCATCCGGTGGTGGGCGTCTCGTGGCACGAAGCGGCCGCCTACGCTCGCTGGATCGGTAAACGATTGCCCGGCGACGCGGAATGGGTCAAGGCGGGCAGTTGGCCGGTGCCGCTATCGGCAACGTCGCGCGTTCAACGCAAGTATCCTTGGGGCGAGGCGATGGATCGCAGCCGGGCGAAAGTGTGGGGCGCCGGCAAACCACGAACGGTCCCCGTCGACGAGTTTTCCGAAGGGGTCAGCGTCGGCGGCGTGTACCAACTGATCGGAAATGTTTGGGAGTGGACCAGCGGAAACTACCGCTCCCCGCTCCACGACGACGGGGAAGGAGAATTCGTGTTGCCCATCCCCATGAAGAACATCCGTGGAGGCGCTTTCGACACGTACTTCGACAATCAGGCCACTTGCCAGTTTCACAGCGGGGAGAACCCCGTGGCGCGCAAGGACAATATCGGATTCCGCTGCGCCGTGGGCGTGTGCGATCTGATGCTGGCACGATCGAAACCGGACCAAGACGCGACACCGGAACCGACGCAATCGGCGCCGATGGAGGAGGTGCAGGTATGACCAAAGGTATTACGCAACCCCTGGACTCGTACCGGCTGGCGGAGATCAGTGCTCCGGTGCCCTGCTACATCTGCGAGTCGAGTAACACGCACAACGCGGAATTCTGCCACGACTGCGCCGCGCCGATGGCCCTGGCCCATCAGGCGCGCAGCCAGAAGCTCCACCCCCGGATGATCGCCACCATCGGCCCCAGCGCCGTCGGCAAAACGGTTTACCTGGGGATGTTGATGGACATGCTCTCGCGGCAGCCCGACCGCTTGCACCTGCTGGCCCGCGGGGCGTTTTCCATCACCTTGCAGCAAACCACGGTCGCCGCGCTGGCGCGGTGCCGGTTTCCCCAAAAAACTCCCAACGAGCCGGATCGTTGGAACTGGGTCCACAGCCAAATCCACCGCCGCGACCAGCCGATTCCGCTGGAGTTGATCATGCCCGACATGGCCGGCGAAGCCATTCTCGAAGAGGTCGACCATCCGCACAGCTACCGGGTGATTCGGGCGTTTCTTGAGAAATGCGCCGGGGCCCTGATTCTCGTCGACGCCATCAAGCTCAAGGAGGGTTCGCTGGAGCAGGATTTCTTCACCATGAAACTGCTCACCTACTTGAGCGAACTGGTCGAGGCCCCGAGGAACGCCTGGTCCAACCGGCCGGTGGGAATCGTGTTCAGCAAGGCCGACCAGTGTGAAGGGTGCATGAGGGATCCGACCGCCTTCGCCGAGAAGCACGCCAAGGGCATGACTCGCCAATGCCTGGAACGATTTCCCAAACATAAGTTTTTCGCCGCCGGAGTCGCCGGGGCTTGTGCCTTCCGCGAGATCCCCGGCGAGCCGCGCGTTCGCGTTCCGTTGCGGATCGAACCGCGAGGGATTGTCGAACCTTTCGAATGGATTCTGGACTACATCGATGTCTGAGCAGAGAAGCCAATGAACGACCCACGGATCGAACAAGCGATTTATACCTCGGCTCAAACGGCCCGCGGCGATGGATACCAAGTGGTCGCCGCCAGTGAGGGAGTCGATCGGGCGGACGCCCGTGAACTGGCCGCCTGGTGCCCGTCGCACGACGCCCTGCTGAAATCGACGCCGGACGCGGTCAGCGTCAACTTCCACCCGCTTCCCAGCGGCGCCTGGTGTGTCTCGCGCACGACGCCCGCCGGCGGGGAATTCAGCGGCCGCGGCGGACCGCGGGTCTATACGCATTGCTTCCTCGTCCCGGGCGAAACGCTCGCCAGATTCGCCAACAATCCGTTTGCGTTTCTTCGCGCGGCTCTGGGCAGCGGGTTGCTGGTCGTCCATGAGGAGACGCCCGCGCAACTACATCCGGTTCGGCTGGCCGGTCGGGCGTCGGTGGTGGATCAATCGCTGTTGGAGCGATTGGCCAAGGATCCGGGACCTCGTGCGATGGGTGCGCTGGTACAAGCCGTTCTCTCGTCGGACCGATTGGCCGTCGGCGGCGGCACGTCGGTCGAGCAGGCGGTGGCCGGGTTGATCAATTGCTTACCGCCGGAGTGCCGCACCGAATTCTCCTTTTGTACCGGACTGAAGCCCTCGTTGCGCCGATCGTTCCGGCTGGTTGCGTTGGGAGACGACCGGGCCGAGTTGCGGCACGTGGAGCGAGAAGGCCGCCTGACCGTGTTCCGGCTGTCGGACGACCCGCCGAAGGAATTCGCGGCACGCGACGGCTGGGCTCGGTTCGTCGAACATCTGCTGCAATCGGGACACACCTCGTTCCTGACGGCGCGGTTTTCCGAACGGCAGCCCGACTTGACCAGCGACGACTTGCCGGCGTTGGGGCTCCAACTGATCGAGGAATTCGAGGCGTCTTCGCTGGACGACCACCACTTCGGCAGCTATGAACCTTGGCTGACCCATCTCAACGCCAAGCCCACCGCCGCGGGGCCAGACCAGCGGTCGACCGGTGCAAGTGACGACCTGGACGCCGGCCAGTTGCCGGCCAGTGAAGCCGCCCCCGCTGCTCCAGCCGGCCCCGCTGCTCCAGCCGGCGGAGTGCAACACGCCCACGCGGCCCACAACCAGTTCGAGAAGACGGTT
>JABMRP010000386.1 GCA_013202535.1 Planctomycetota bacterium | reverse complement strand
GTCATGATGAAGAAGATGAGCAACTGAAAGACGATATCGATCATCGGCGTCATCTGCAGCTCGATTTTTTCGTCTATGCGCCGGTTGGCGTTTCGCACTTTCATCAGTTCGGTTCCTCCGCGCGCAGCACGAAATTCTGGAATTTCGCCAGTTGGCAACTGATAATGACATCCTGGACGAGGCCTGCCGTGGCATCTTCGTCGCCGCGGATAATAATGGTCGCCTCCGTGGCGTCGCGTTTCGCGTCGGAATCGATCGCGTTGTATTCGCGCTTCATTCTCGTCGTCAGCGTGGTGGGCGTGAATATCTCGCCGTTGAGCACCACCTTTCCCGGATTTCCACCCTTGGCCTTGGTCACCTGGATGGTGATCTTCGTTGCGGGGGGCGTATTCGGCGCCTGGGCCATTGCGCTGATCGGCAGGTTGATCAACTCGCTGGTTTCGTATTCCGTGAGGTTGACCAGAACCATAAAGAAGGCGATCAACTGAAACGTCATATCGATCATCGGCGTCATGTCGCCTTCGGCAAACGGTGCGCCGCGTCGTGGCCGATATTTCATCGAGTGGACTCCCGGGGCAAACGTACTCTCTCGCGGTGTCGGCGGGTCGGCCCGCGGCGGGCGGGAAAAGCTCCGCCCGATGCGAGCCGGCGCTCGAACGATCTTACTTCTTGACTCCCACGGTGGAGAACCGGCCCATCAGCCCCTCGCTGAGGATGCCGACCTCCAGCACCAGTCGGGCGATACGGTTGCGAAGAATGTTGTAGGCCGCGATGGCCGGAATGGCGATGAACAAGCCCACCAAGGTGGTGAACAGAGCCGTGGAAATACCCTTGGCCAGTAGGTTTGCCGGCGGGGTCACCGTGCTCGTGGCGATGACCGTGAACGAGGCGATCATACCCTGGACCGTTCCCAGCAGGCCGATCATCGGGCTGATCGTGCCGATCAGGGCCATGTAGCTGAGCTTATGCTCGAGCTTCATGTTCTCTTCCTCGCCCACTTCCTGCATGGCCTCGATCGCCTGTTCGTAGCCGGAGGAGAGTTTGGCCAGGCCGGCCGAGAGCACCTGGCCGAGAAACGACTCGTCGCTCTTGGCCATTTCGTAGGCTTCCTGGTATCGCTTCTCGTTGAGGCACGCCTCGAATCCCTCGACCAGTCCAACCGGGACGATATTCTCTCGGCGCGCGGTCAACAGGTTCATGACCAACAGTGCCACAAACGTAAAGGAGATACTCAAGAAGACGATGCTGTAGAAGTATCCCAGCGACTCGCCCGCCCAGACGAGGTAGTTCATCGACTCTTCCTCGTCCTCGGCGGCTTCTTCCTCGCCTTCCTCCGCCGCCTCTTCGTCTTGTGCCTGCACGGTCGAGGCATCGAGGAAGGTGAGGGCCGAGAACACTCCCAGTCCGACGAAGAAGAGCGACAAGAAGCAGATTCCCACACCCAACCATTCCCGCGTTGACCGATGCCGCATGATGACCTCCCGATTCCTGTGGTACGTTGTTATCGAAGTATTAAGTCTAGCCTGTCCTGGTCGGTTTCGTAAAGGACCAAAACGCGGAATTCCCCCAGTAGTGTCACGTCTATCCCCCCGACCGCTGGGCCCAGGGACTGCTGCCGTACCGCGATTTGAGGATTTGCCTGGCCGCGACGGCCCGTTCCTGCTTATTGACCGCTTTCCACAGTTCGGCAAGGTTGAACAGCGCCTCGGCATGGGCCTCGGCCTCGCCGTGGAAGAGGACGTGTACGTGGAGGAAGGCCAGCAAGGCCTCCTTGGTCCGGCCGGCCTTGCGGTGGGCGTTTCCCAAGGTGTTGTATGCTTGAGCGTGTAGCGAGGTGTTTTCCGGAGAGGCGTCGGCAATCACTTGCTGGACCAGGGCGACCGCCTGATCGGCCTGATCGGTTAGCGCCAGGAAGGCGGCCTTACCCAGTCGGGCCGCCAGACGCTGTGCGTCGGCCTCCTTGCCCTGAATGGTGGAATCCAACACCATCTGGAACTGCCGGCCCGCTTCGGTCGCCTTTTCCGGTTGGGCCAGCAGAGCGCGTCCCAGCAGCACGCTGGCGCGCATCTTGTAGTCGTCCCAGGGGGCGGATTGCAGGACTCGGTAATACGTTTCCGCCTGATCGTACTTTCCCGTGGCCACCAACATATCGCCGAGCACCTCGTTGGCTTCCAGGTAGTGGTAGTTTCCCTTGTTGGCCATGAGGAAGGTATACAACTCCTTGCCCGCGTCGGTGACCGAAATGGTCTCGCTCCCGGCCAGCGCAATTTTAGCCCGGCAGAGGGCCGTGTAGAACTGGACGTCCTGTTGCACGACCACCCGCAGTGTGTTGACTGCTGGGATTTCTCCCAGCGACGTCAGCGCATCTTCATAGCGGCCGTCGGCGACGTTTTTTCGCGCCGAACCCAACTCGGTCGGCTCGTCATCGAAGCTGATCGAGGCGATCTTGTTGACTGCAATCTGCTCGACCACGCCGGTGCCCGTCCGGTCGATCCCCACTTTGTCGAAGGCCATTTCCATGATCTGCCCGCGGATCGCCGTGGCCTCGGATCGGACTCGAATCTGGTCGGCCGCCCGGCCCATGCCGGAGGATATCAGGCAGAGAGCCGCCAGGGCGGCAAGGCATTGTTTCTTCATCGGATTCTCCTCGTGTCGAATTCGCTCTTACGACGTTGGTTGAACTTCTTACGGCTTGAGTTCCCCCGGAGCGAACAAACCCCGGAGCGAACAAGCCGGCTATTTCTTCTTGAGCAGTTCGCTGGCTTTGGTCAGTACCGATTCGTATCGACGAAAGGCCTCCAGTCCCGTCGCCTTGCCGTCCTCGGGAATACTCTCTTCTTTGCCCAGCTTGGGGTAAAGTTGCTGGATCGCGGTCACGTCCCGTTGGGCTTGTTCGAGTTTCTCGGTGCGTTGGTCCCCGGTCAAGGTCAGGGCGTGCTGCAGTCGGCATTCGGCCAGATTGGACCGAGCCTGGTGGTAGATGTGGCGATACTCGGGGCGCGTGCCGATGACTTTGGCGATTTTCCCCCATCCCCACACCTGGCGATAGGTGGGGCTCCCTTGGATGGCGAAGAGATAATAGTCGGGCTTTTCCTTTCCCCAAGCCTGATAGACTTCGGCGGCGGCGATTTGAGTGGCGATCGCCCTTTCCTTCTCCTCGAGAGCCGTGCGAAGGACGGCCATCGCCTCCTTGAAGTGACCGGCCTGGCGGTGGCTGCCCGCCATCCGCATTTGCAGCGCCGGCAGAGCGCCGGCGGGGGCGAAATTCGGATCCTTCTCGCAACGGCCGATCATCTCCTGATACGCTTCCGCCGCCAGACTGAAGTAGCGGGCCGCCTCGGCCGATTGCCGGGTCTGGCCCGTCGACAAGCCGGAGCCCAACCCGGTGAACGTGGTGGCCACCCAAAGCATGGTCTGGAAATCGTCACTCCGCTTGGTGATTTCGGAGAGGAACATTTCAAAACCGGCGGAGAGTTTCTTAATCTCCTCCTGTTTGCCCTCCGTGCCGAGTTCGGCCAGCGATTGTTCCAGATCCTGGGCCAGCGAGATGAGGATGTTGGTCAGTGTTTTGGCGGCTTCCGCGTCGCCGCCCGCGGAGACCAGTTCTTGCAACTGATCCAGCGACGTTTTTGCCTTCTCGATGTCTCCGACGGCGACGTAGGTTCGCAGGGCGACCTTGTAGGCTTGGATGCGGAAGGCCTGGGCTTTCGTGGCTTCGTGGCCGTCGGCGATCAACTTCAGAAGCCCGATCTTCTCGTCGTCCATCCACTCGACGGCTTTCTCCGGCTCGTCCGATCCGGAATAGATCTGCACCATGTAGAGGATGCAACCGGCCAGTGCATTGCTCACGTCGGCCGTGCTCTTGACTTCTTCGCGCGATCGACCGATGCCCTGCTCGAGCAGTTGTCGCGACGTTTTCCGCATCTCCAGCAGTGTTGCCTGATTCGGGCGCTGCTGCTCGGGTAGATGGTATGCGTCGACATAGGCCTTCCAGCACGCCGCGCCGGTTTTCAATTCGGCTTCCGCACGGCGCCGCGAGTCCTCGGGAATCTTGGCCAGGTACTGCATCGCCTGCGCGTACTCATTACGCTGGATGGCGATATTCACCAGCACGATCAGGGCGTCGGCGGCCTGCGGACGAGCGGGCCAACGGTCGGCCACGTACTTGGCCAGCCGGTAGACCTGATCGGTTTCGAATTGCCGATCGTTCTTCGGCGCGCCTGCGTAGAGCGTCTGGTAGGAAGCCATGGCAATGATCCCACAGGCCGCGGCTCCGAGCGTCTCGGGATAGTTCTTGGCCACGAATTCACCGGTCACGGCCGCTTCGTACAGGTCGCCGCCGAGATAGTACAAATAGCATAAGTGATAGCGGACTTCGTTCAGATCGTCGGCCAACACGTCGGAGGTGTCGAACCCCATCGCCATGCGGTAGTATTTCTTCGCGTCGGCCAGGCCTTCGGCCTTCTGCTTCACCAGCCGCTCGTGATTCTCCGTCTTTCCCTCGGCCGCTTCGGCCTTGTCCTGGAGGTCGGCCACGCGCATTTTCTCCCAGGCTTGTTTGCCCCGGTCGCGCGCATCGACGAAGTTCTTCGGTTCCTTCCGCTCCTCATCCTTGACACCGGCAAGCTCCAACTCCAGCGCTTTGGCTTCCTGCTGGTATTTGCCGTCAAAGCGGCCGACGTACGCGAAGTCTTTCTTGGCGGCTCGGCGGTTTTCCTGCGACTTGGGATCGTCGTCCTTGAGCGTCTTGGCGAATTCGTAGGCCGCCCGGCCGGTGAGGAAGTGGATCTGCAATCCCTCGATGTCGGATTCCTCGGCACCGCGGGCGTCTTTGATCCATTTCGTCCCCAGCGTAATGGCCTCGGCATACTTTGGCTTCGGTTTGACGAGCAGCAGTGTCTCCAGGGTCTGCACGAGCGTCTGGTTCTTCAGGATGCGGAAGACTTCCGGCTCGTCGGGCAGCAGCGTGGTCAGGTTGGTGAGGATCTCCAGGGCCTTCGCCGTGTCGCCCAGTTCCTTGAAACAGCGGCCTTCCATCAGTCGTGCCCGGAGACCGCCCTGCCGGCTCGAACCGAAGAGCTTGTAGACGTCGCCGTAGGTCTTGGCGGCTTTGGTGACCTGCTCCTTGTGTTGTGTACTTCCCGGCTCGTACGTCGTCGACAGTTCGTAGACCGCCGCCGCCAGCAGCAGTTGCGACCGCATCCAGTCGGCGCGCGCGGCGCCGCGTTCCTCCAGCGCCTTCTTGTCGCTATCCGGGATTTCCTTGGGAAACTTATTCGACTTCTTGTGCATCAGGTCTTCGGCGGCGACGAACGCTTTATGGGCGTCCTCAAGGAGCTTGCGGGCCGTGTCGAGCAGATCTTTCTTCTCCTGCGCCGTCTTCCCCGGCGCATTGGCCTGCGCGACGCTGATCTTTCCCCACTCGAAATGAACGTTGGCCAATTGGATATTGGCGTCGGGGACCAGCGGGTGGTTGGCCTGGGCGGTAAGAAACGTCTTGAAGTGTTCGCGGGCACCATCCAGGCATTTCTCGCGAGTGGTTGCCGAGCGGGTCGTGCGCGATTCGGCGACCAGGGTGATGCCGGCCTCGTAGTCGATCGTCTTCTTGAACTCCGGCGGTGCCAGCGGACTGGTCCGCATCTGTTCGAGATAATCGATCGCCATGTCGAAATAGCCTTGCTTGCGCAGCCCGTCGAGGAAATCGGACGCTCGTTCCACGGCCTCCGCCGGCCGAGCCCCGAGCGTGCCCATGACGACCATTCCCGCGATCAGCACTTGCAGCGACTTGAAAACTTTCATCGGTCCGTGGTCCTTCGTTCTTCGTATATTTGCCCTTGCCAGGGCACAGCAACATGGGAAAGGCAATAACATGGGAAAGCCAGTTTCCCAGGGAAACCCCACATCGCGCGGCGTATCCGCCTGGGGTGCGACGGCAGAACCTCTCCCAACACAGGCTATACAGGTTATCCGCTATCGGGTTTGCGGGCAAGGAGTTCCCAACGGCGATGGCCGCCATGGGGCTCTTCAGCCGGTTTTGGGTGCCCGGCACATGGCCATTCCATAAGGCTATCTCCACCCCCTCTTTCGGTACGGCTTCGCCTTTTCCGCCCGTTCGAGCACGGATACGAACGCGGCAAAATCCGGATTCTCGTAAAGGCGGGCGTCGACATAGCGAGCCAGTTCCAAGACGCTTGCCAGAGGGGGGCCCTGGGGCGGAATCCGTGCGAACGGGCTTTCCCGCAGCACCTCGACCGCCTCGGCCGCCACGGTGGCCGCCTGAAGCCAGATCGGCGTTTTCTCCCACGACGAGGCAAATTGCTTGCGCCGGATCGTTCGCACGAGCCGGTGTTGCCGGCCCTGCGAGCTGGGTCCCTGGGAATTGGGTTCATGCCATACGAGTTCGACCTCGGCAACCGCCGTGCCCCCGCCTTGTTTCAGTTGCACTTCATACAGCACCATGGCCGACTGCCCGCTGTGGAAATCGGCTTCCAGTCGAGCGGGGACGAGTCCGTCGACCGGTTTGGCTTCGTGCCCGAACAGCCGATAGGCGGCCACAACCTTGGGGTCGAAGGTGACGGTCAGTTTCACGTCGTCGGCCACCCGTTGCGAACGGCCGCTGAGCACTTCGTCGAGCGCCCAGCGCAGTTGTTCGGCGTTGGTTGCCCGATGGATTCGGCCGCCGCCGGAGCGGACCAGGGCCGCCAGTTGCCGATCCGGGCCTTCGTCTTCGCTCAGGTCGATGATTTCCAGCAGGATGTCGCGATCGGCAGCCTCTGCCAGACGCTCCCCAACGTGTTGCTCGGTGGTTTCGTCGAGATGGGTACGCCCGTCGGTCAGTACGACGACGCGAATTCTCGTGTCGGGTGAGACGGCTTGGCGCATGGCGACCGCGTATGCCCATTGCAGGCCGGCCGCCAGATTGGTCGAGCTTTCCACTTCCAGGCCGTCGACCGCCTCCAATAGCTGGGCTCGGTCGTCGGGTGCCGCCCCTTCGGCGACGACCCGCGCCCGGGAACCAAAGGCGATCAGGGAGAAGCGGTCGTTGTCACCGAGCCGGTCGATCGCCTCGGCCAGACCGCCTCGGATCGTGTCCATCCGGCCCCCGAGTCGCATACTGGCCGAGACGTCGACGGCCACGACCAGATGGACGGGGGGTCGTTTCTCTTGGATCCGCGTGTGCGCACGGACGCCGACCTGCAGGAGCCGCAAATCGCCGCCGCGAAACGGCGAGGGTCCGCCGGTAACGATCAGGCCCATGGCCTCTGACTTGGGGGCGGGCAACAGGTTGTCGACCGCGGCCAGGAATTCTTCGGTTCGCAGCGCATCGCGAGGCGGCAGCTCGCCGTCGGCGACGTATCGGCGCGTCAACTCGTAACTATCCGTACCGCCGGCCAGGGGTACTTTGCTGGCCTGCAATTCGGGATGTGCGCCGGGCCAAACCGGCGGATGGATCCCTGTCTGCCGCAGGAAAACCCAGTTGGAGCCCGATACCAGCGGCCAGTCGATCCCCCGTGGAACCAAGCCCGGCACTCGCTCCAGG
>JABMRP010000385.1 GCA_013202535.1 Planctomycetota bacterium | reverse complement strand
TTCGAGAATAATTCCTCCGTCCGTGTCGAACTGGTTTTCGAGCATCGCGATCGGCGGTTTTCTACCGTCACCATCGGGTCGGGCCATGTTGACCTCGACCGGTGCGTGTTTCATTTTCTCGTTGCCGGGCCACCAGACGAGCCGGAGGATGCCATGGGAATCGATTTGCACGGCCTTCAGCGGCGCGAAGTAGACCGGCCCCCGCGTCATGTGGTGATTGAGCAGCACGTGGCCGGCGTCGTCGTGGAAGAAACGGGGGAAATATGTATCGCCACCGAGCACGTTGTGGTTGATCTTCTGGGCGACAAACGGTCCCTCGGGCTTGCCTGCCGAGGAAATGCGCCCCTCGCTGAGCATCAGGTAGACCACGTCGCCAATTCGCTGGATACCGCCGACTTCGCCGCGGCTGTCGGAGACGACCGGCTCCAGCGCCCGCCACGTGATGCCGTCGGCGCTTTGCCCGAAGCCGAAGCCGGCCGGATGGTCCACCTTGGCCGGGTCCGGGTCGGCCGTCCAGTAGCCGAAATAGCCACCCGTGCCGGGATCGGGCGTTACGTCGATGCAATCCCAGCGACCCTTGGGGCGATACCAGCGCGTGTCTTGACGGAATCGCAACCGCTCGTCCACCTTGGTCCAGTGGATCAGGTCGGTCGACGTAGCGAACATGATGTCCTGGCGGTTGTCGGCAAGGTGCCATTCGGAGTAGTTGATGATGAACTTGCCCGAGACGTCGAAGTCGGGCGATTTCCACACGTGTCCGGTGCCCATCCACTTGACGCCGGGGCCGCAATGCAGGATCGGCCCGTGCTCTTTCCAGTGGACGCCGTCGGGCGAAGTGGCCAAACCGAAATGGGTCCAACGTCCCATCGATCCGGCCAGGTAGAAGAGGTAATACGTGTCGGCGTGCCGGTAGAGCCAGGTATCCCAGATCAGGCCCGTTGCCGGGGCGGCGGGCGTGTAGAACATCGTCTGCACGACGTCGGCCGGCTTGCGGGTCATGGCGACCATGTAGCCGGAGCGACCGTCGAGGCGGAGCCGGCCGTCGACGATCTTCGCGTCACCCGCGAGCCGGTTTTCCCGATAGGTGCCCATCGCGTCGTCGGCGGTACCGTCCTCGAATGTCCACTGGGCCAGCGGTCGCGGGTCGGACGGTTTGCCCGGTGCCAGCGCCGCGATTGTCTCGGGGGCCAGCGCCACGTCGTAGAGCCGGGCTTCTTCGATGTCGCCGGCCAGCGGGCCGACGGCGCCCTGCGCGCCCAGGTAGCGCAGCCCGAAGAGCACGATCGCCTGCTGGTCGAACGGTTGCGGCGGGGACGAAGTTTTGTAGTCGGCGTACGGCCGGCCGTTGCGATAGATGCGAATCTCTGGCCCCCGATAGACGATCGCCACTTGCACCAGGGTCTTGGAGTCGGCCGTTTCCGCCGGGTATCGCGATTGGTTTTCCTCGGTTCGGCGGAAGAAATCGCTGCCGGCCATCCACTTGCCCGGCTGTTTCTCGCCGAGCACGATGGCGTCGAAGTGCTCGCCGGAGTCGAAGACCGAGATCACGCCCGACCCGCGCTGAGCGAGATTGGCCGGATAGACCCAGGCGACCAGCGTCTTGTCCGCAAGCGTAAACCCGGTTTCAGGGCTTTCCGCGGCGGCAACCGCCGGGCAACAGAAGGCGACCGTCATGCAGACGAGTAAGGAGTAATTCATAGTAACCTCACCAATGTTGGTCCCAAACAGCCTGGCCTCAGTTTAACCGAGGGTAAATAAGAATCATAGAAAGCCCGCGTAAGATAGGGGATCCCCCGGAACTAAAGCTCTATTGGGAGATATTGCACTTTGGGCCTATAATCGCCTCGAATCGAGCGTCTTGCGGCGACATGACCAAGTAGAATCCATCATCAAAGGTGGCAAATGACGGCCCAGAAAGTTCCCGTGGGAAGTGCGCCCCGAGTGCTAATTTCCCGGCTCAGTTCCATCGGCGACGTGGTTCACGGTTTGCCCGTGCTCTGTGCGTTGCGGCGAGCTTTTCCCGAGTCGCTCATTGGGTGGGTGGTGGAAGATCGGGCGTCGGCCTTGCTGCGGGGTCACGAGGCGTTGGACGAGCTGATCACGCTTCCCCGGGGTTGGCTCAAATCGCCGCGCACGGTCTGGAACCTGCGCCGTCACCTTCGCCGCTTGCGGTTCGACGTCACGATCGATCTCCAAGGGCTCACGAAGAGCGCCGTCGCGGCCCGCTTGTCGGGCGCTCGCTGGCGGATCGGTTTCGGCGACCGCAACGGCCGGGAATTGAGCAAACTGCTGAACAACCGGCCGGTGAATACGACCGCCCGGCACGTGATCGACATGAACCTCGAGTTGCTCCGGCCGCTGGGAATCGAGCGTTCTCAGACGCGATTCCTGGTGCCCGAGCGACGGGAAGACCGTACACGGGTCGAGCGGATCATCGGCGCGGCCAACCTGCGGGAAGGCTTCGCGGTGCTGAATCCGGGGGCCGGATGGCCGTCGAAGTTATGGCCGGCGGAGCGGTTTGCCGCCGTGGCCGCCCATCTGGGCCGGGTCCATCGGCTGCCTTCGATGGTGGTTTGGGCGGGGAGAGAAGAACGGGCTAGTGCCGAGCATATCGTGGCCGGCTCTCGCGGATGGGCCCAGTTGGCTCCACCCACTTCCCTGACCGAACTGGCCACTTTGGCCAGGCGCGGGCGGCTGTTTGTCGGGTCCGATACCGGACCGTTGCATATCGCCACGGCGGTGGGTACCCCCTGCGTGGGGTTGTATGGCCCGATGTCGGCCCTGCGCAACGGGCCCTACGGACCGCAACACGTGGCCCTGCAAAAACGCACATTCGAGGGGACCAGCCGTCAGCGGCGAAGCGCATCGGCGGAGTTGATGGAAGCCATCCGTATCGAGCACGTATGCGACGCGTGCGATGAAATCCTCGGCCGCCAGGCGTGGAAAGCGGCGGCCTGAATTCAGTACGACGGGCTTCCCAGCCCGTCGGTTTCTGTACGATGGCCCTCCGAGGCCGTCGATAGCCCAGGAGCGACGGGCTGGGAAGCCCATCGTACAGCGACGGGCTGGGAGGCCCATCGTACTGATCTCATGCGGCGGGCTTCTGGCGGTCCGGATCGTACAGCCAGGGGTTCATCTTAGGGTCGTTGTACATCTTCATCTGGCGATACAGTTTCAGACACTTCCGGCCGGCGAAAATGTCTTCCAGCAGTTCGGCCAGCGAGGTCGAGAGATCCTCGTGCTGTTGGTAACAGGTGGCCAGACGCTTGCCCGCCTTTTCGCAGTGCTCGGCGTCGGCGTCTTCCCGCTG
>JABMRP010000384.1 GCA_013202535.1 Planctomycetota bacterium | reverse complement strand
TGGACTCCCGACATGATCCGCCAATTCCACCGCTACCGGGGCTACGACATGACGCCCTACCTGCCCGCGCTGTCCGGCTGTATCGTGGCCAGCGAGGATATCACGCGGCGGTTCGTCTACGACTATCGCAAGACGCTCGGCGACTTGCTCGTGGATGCTTATTACCGGGCCGCGGTCGACACGGCGCATGCGGCGGGGCTCGGCGTCGAATCGGAAGCCGGCGGTCCCGGCCCGCCGATTCATCAGGTGCCGGTCGATGCGTTGAAGGCCCTCGGCGCTTTGGACGAAGTGCGCGGCGAGTTTTGGCCGAAGCGGCCCAAGGCCGATCGACTTTGGGTCGTCAAGGAGACCGCCTGTGCGGCCCACACGTACGGCAAGCGCCGGGTCCACATGGAAGCATTCACCAGCATGTACCATTGGCAGGACGGCCCGTTTGACCTCAAACCATCGGCCGATCGGGCATTCTGCGAGGGGATGAACCACGTCGTCTGGCACACCGGCGCGCACCAACCGCCCGAGGCCGGCCGACCCGGTTGGGTCTATGGAGCCGGGACGCACCTGAACACGAATCTCATCTGGTGGCCCAAAGCCAAGCCGTTTCTCGACTACCTGGCGCGATGCTCGTTCCTGTTGCAGCAGGGGCATTTCGTCGCCGATGTCTGCTACTACTACGGAGACCAAGGCTACAACTTCGTGCCGCCGAAGCACGTCGATCCGTCGCTCGGAAAGGGGCGCGACTATGACGTCGCCAATGCGGAAGTCGTACTCAGCCGGATGAGCGTGCGCGACGGCCGGATCACCCTGCCCGACGGCATGCAATACGAACTGCTCGTTCTGCCGGAGCGAGAAGACGTCGACATCGAGGTCCTGCGGAAGATCGAGAAACTGGTCGGCGCCGGAGCAACCGTGGTCGGGCCCAAGCCGACGCGCTCTGGCGGCCTCACGGACCATCCGGCCCGGGATCGACAAGTCCAACAGCTCGCCGAGACGTTGTGGGGAGACTGCGACGGCAAGAATATCCTGGAGCACCCATACGGCCGCGGGAAAATCATCTGGGGCCGCTCCCTGCAAGAAGTCCTTTTGGAACGAGGGATCGGGGCCGATTTCCGTTTCGTCGGCCGCGTAGAAGACACGGATCTGGATTTCATTCACCGTCGCACGGCAGAGGCGGACATCTACTTCGTCCGCAACAAGAAGATGCGCGGGGAGTCCGTCGACGCCCATTTTCGCGTTTCCGGCAAGTCCCCGGAACTCTGGCTGCCGGCGTCGGGAGAAATCATCAAACAGCCGGTCTACGAACAGACGGCCCAAGGCATTCGTCTCCCGTTGCGGCTTTCCCCGTCCGGTTCGCTGTTTGTCGTCTTCCGCCGGCCGGATGCCGACAAGCCGGGAAACGGGGCCCATCTGATTTCGTTACCTCCCGAATTGAGTGCCGCCACGGCGGAGGACGGGCACGTTCGCGTCACCGCCTCCAGAAACGGGTCGTACCGACTGCGGACGTCGGACGCTCGAACGGTCGACGTCGAAATAGACCAAGTCCCTTCTCCGACCACGTTGGCCGGTCCGTGGACGGTCCGTTTTCCCGACGGGCAGGGAGCCCCGGAGCGTGCGACCTGGACGGCATTGAAGTCCTGGACCCAGCACGAGCACCCGGGCATTCGCCATTTCTCCGGCATTGCCCGCTATGAAACGGAGTTTGAAATTCCCCCGCAGTGGCTGCGGGAAGACCGAAAGCTGCTGTTGGACCTCGGTCGACTCTGGGCCGTCGGCGACGTCTCGCTCAACGGCAAGTCGTTGGGCATCGTCTGGAAACCGCCGTACCGCCTCGAGATCAGTAAGGCGGCGCGCCCGGGCCGCAACCGGCTGGAAGTCGAGATCGCCAATACCTGGTCGAACCGTCTGGTCGGCGATGCGCTGTTGCCGCAAGACGGACGCTACTGTCGAACCAACATCACCAGCTCCGGGACTCCAGGAAAGCCGTGGCGAGACGTTCCCCTGCACGAGTCGGGCCTGTTGGGCCCGGTCCGACTGATTCCAGTGGTCGAGAAGACGATTCGGTTGAACGAATAGGACGTTTAGCCCGGGCACTCGTGCCCGGCGTTTCGATGCATGGTCGTTCCCCTTTTCCCCCAACGCCTGGCACAAGTGCCCGGGCTAAACGGATTGAAATGGAAAAACGAAAACGGCCCCGCCCGAAATTCGAGCGAGGCCGTTTGAGGTTCACGTCGCAGAAATTACTCGACCTACGCG
>JABMRP010000383.1 GCA_013202535.1 Planctomycetota bacterium | reverse complement strand
GGGGCAAGTGACTCGAACAGGCACGAGCGGAACATGTCGTCGGAAAATTCGCTGCTGCGGCGCACTGCCGCCTCGCCCAGGCGGGCTCGAAGGCCGGGGTCGACGATGAGCTTGCGGGTATGCGATTGTAGCTCGTCCAGCGTGGTCCAGAGCATGCCGTCGGTGTCGTGGGTGACGATTTCGCGCAGGCCGCCGCCGTTGAAAACGACCGGTACGCAGCCGGCAGCCATCGCCTCGGTCGCCACCATGCCGAAGTGCTCCATGAGTTGCGGCTGACGGTCGGAGTCGACGCCGTAGCCCATGCTGTGCCAGAGGATCGCGGCGTGCTGCAGGAGCGTCTTCAATTCGTCTCCATCGATGTCGGTGCGGATCTCGATCGGAAGAGTCTCTCCCAACGCCCGGAGCCGGTCGACGTACGCCCGATCCTCGGTGGAAGTCCCGCGGGCCCCGACCATGACGTAACGCCAGTCGTCGACTCCCGACTCGCACAGCCGCCGGAATGATTCGATCAGGATTTCGTGTTTCTTGTGCCGGGCGTGATGAAATGCCCCGATGCTCAGCAGCAACTTCTCTTTGCTGCCCGGGCGAAAGCCGCCGCGTAGCGGAGGATACAGGACGCCGGCCTGAAGCCCCCATCGCCGTTTGACCCAGCGGCGCGTGAATTGCGAATTGACCAGGAACAAGTCGTACGATGCGAAGCGCCCGCGCCACTCCAGGCGGTTGAACATTCGGCGAAGCGCGCGCATCGGCGTCCGGCGCCTCCGCCATGCCTCGGAACCATGCCCGTGGAATTCCTCGAAAGTGGCCAGGGGGAAATGCGTTAGCAGCACGCCCTTTCCCGCATGACAGAAATAGGGTACCGAATCGCTGGAGTCGATATACACGTCGTACGGGCTGCTGATCTGGCTACACCACGCGCGTTCGCACCGCAGGCGAGCCAGCGGGTTGGACGAGGGCCACTGGGGACGTTCCGGGCGCGGGAGGCAGCGGAAGCCGACGTTGGACAGGTCCAGTTCGAGCGCATTCTCGATCCCCGGTTGATCGAAATCCTCGCAGTGATGGATGAGTTCGACGTCGTATCGGTCGGCAAGCATTTGGGCCACCAGGCCTATATAGCGTTGTCCGCCGCCGACGCGTCCCCAATAGGATTGATAGATGCCGATTTTCATTGCGGAGTTCTGTGCCCAGCGGTCTCCATCAAGACGACTCATGCCGCTTTGGGTGTGGGAAGTTGGCCAGCTTGTCGTAGTCGGGCTCGAGTGCCTCCGTGTAGAAGTCCATCCCAAAGGAGTGGACCATGTCGAGCACCTGACGGATCTGGTCGGGTGCGAGCCGCGTGGTCCAGGTGGCCAGGGGGTCCTTTTCCTTCCACGATTGGACCGCGGAGCCGGTAGTACGGCTGCGAACCTTCAGCCTATCCAGCGCGGCGCGCGGCACCTCCAGACCCCACGCGCTGAAGATCCGTTGAAGCATCTCCGACGGGCGGCGGACCGTCTGTTCATAGGTGACGATCTCGAAGCCATGGGGTTGGCTCGCGCTAAGAGGGAAGCGGTTTTGCAGGCACCATTGTGCGCACAGTCGCTTCTCGACGGTATCGAGGCCCGTGATCCGTTGGGCCCACTCGGGATGTGCCTTGAGGACCGGATGTTCGCGAATACTCTTTTCGGTAATCCACTCCCGAAAACGCAAGTGGTACTGAGACAGGACCACCGCGCAGGGATGGCGAATGAGCAGGATCGGCCGACGGATGGGGAAGTTCTTGATGATCCAGGAAAGCATCAAGTTCGCCCGCACAAACTTCACGATCCAGGTCCGAACCGGGCGCAGGCGGCGATGCTCGATGTACTGGGCAGTGAATTTATTGAGCGCGCGGCCGCGAAAAACCCGATCCAGGTATGCGCGGATTTCCGGAGCCTCGCCGTCCGCTTCGACAAGCGTGTCCCAGTCCACGCGGGCTTGCACGGCTTCGGGGACTTCCTCTTGTTTGAAAGGCTCAAAGAGGATTCCGGAATCCGGGATGGTTGACAGCAGTTCACCCAGCCAGGTCGAGCCGCTTCGTGGCGAACTGGTGATGGCGATCGTCTTTCGGATGTCGTAAGGGAGATTCGACAACATACGAATCCACACCAGCCCGATAGACCGCTCGGTCTCGTCGGAAAGCAAAGTGCGGGCCAACCGGCGCACAGGCATTGAAAGACGCATGGACATCAGAACTCGCGATTAGGATGGATAGATACCGATCTTCATGGCTCGGTCGCGCGGCGGTCGCTTCATCTGTAGTTCAGTTCGCGCATCAGGTCCGAGGCACGCTGACGGAACAAGAGCCGCTGGAGAAACTTCAGAGGTTTGTAGCGATTGATCGGCGCATTCCGCAGGGGCCTAAAGGAGTAGTTCCAGGAGTTGTTCGCGGGCTGGTGAAAGGCGAGCATCTGTTCAGCGAACGGTTCTCCGAGAAACTTGCACAAAGCGCGCAGCGTATTCTCCTGGTCCGCCAGCAATTGCTCGTAACGAATCTCCATGTACTGTTCTTTGGGCAGTTCGCGGCCATAACGTCGGCCCGCGCGAACGCTGTCTATCCATCGATCAATGCTCCAGCGGATTTTTCGCGGAGCCCAGGGTACGTTTTGCAGCGAGCGCACCACGTCGCGGCCGTTGCGGATCATGTGGATGAATTGAACGTTGGGAAAGACCTCGTGAATCAGGTCCATGTGGAACACGTGGGCCGGCGTCTTTTCCGCCCAGCGCGACTTGCCGCAGGTGGCGGCGAGTTTCGCGAAAAGCGTCTCGACCGACCGGCGAATCCAGTCGATCAGATCGGGGCGGTCCAAGGGAAAACTGGCCCGGTGCTCCTTCCATATCCAGGCGATATGGTTGGTGAGCAACTCGTGGAATCGTACAAACAGGCCGGTTTCCCAATAGGGGGCGAGAAGGTGGGGATGCGCGTCGATCATCTGGCACATGATCGTGGTGCCGGATCGCGGCGAACCGACGACGAAGACGGGCCGGTCGGAAAGTTTCACCGCGCGACCGCCGGCGTCTTCAGGTTGTGGCCGTGAGGAAAAGGAATCCATCTCTTGCCTCGGATTATTCCCGTGTGCTTCGACCATTCACGTTTCCTTCCTTCCCTCTTGCTGCTCCGATACTTTCCATCGGTGTTGCAGCACGATGTCCCAATGAATGCCGGCACCCCCGCCGATGGTCAACGGCCGCGAGTTGACGTGTTCGTTGGGTAGCACTCGTCCGTCGGCTTCCAGCCGCATCGTCATGCGGTAATCACCCGGGGCGAAAGGCAGCCCGTCGATCTGTAACTGCACCGCGTGTCTTCCCTCGGTCATCGGCAACGCGAAGTCGTCTTGTGCCGTGCCACATCCACCCATCAATCTGGCGGCTCCTTTGTAGAAGGCGATCGACAAACTCGCCCGCTCGACCGCGCGGTACAACTCGTAGGTCAACTCCAGGACCAGCGGCCGGTGGTTCCCGACGCGGAAGGTCGGATCGCCGTGCTCATCGCGGACCTGCAAACCGACGATCCGTCCGCGGGCGTCGGAGCCGGCCGCGGAGTCGTTCTCCCGTGGCGCGACGTTCTCGAAACAGGCGTAGTATTCCTCGCACGCCCGCGAAACGTCGGCCAGCACGCGCACCTCGCCACGATCCAACACCAGGCAACGATCGCAGAGGTGGCGCACGTGTTCCAGGTTGTGGGAGATGAAGATCACGCTGACGTCGGACCGCAGGAGCGTTTCCAGATGAGCGATGCACTTCGCCCGAAACGCGGCGTCGCCGACGCTGAGCACTTCGTCGACCAGCAGGATCTCGGGATCCATGTGCGCGGCGATGGCAAACCCCAGCCGGGCCATCATCCCCGACGAGTAGCGCTTGACCGGCGTATCGATGAATTCCTCGACACCGGCGAACTCGACGATCTGATCGAAGCGGCCGCGGATCTCCTTCTGTTTCATCCCCAGGATCGAGCCGTTGAGGAAGACGTTCTCGCGGCCGGTAAGATCGGGGTGAAAACCGGCCCCCACCTCGATCAGTGCGCGAAGGCGGCCATTGGCACGGACCGTTCCGCGATTGGCTTTGAGGATGCGGGCGAGGATCTTCAGCAGCGTGCTCTTGCCGGCCCCGTTGGGCCCGATGACCCCCAACACGTCGCCCCGGCGCACCTCGAAGCTGACGTCTTTGAGCGCCCAGAAGTCGCCCCGGCGCAGTTCGCTCTGTTTGGGACCCCGGCCCATTAGCCTCCGGGCCATCGCGGGAAGGAAATCGCGCAGGCTGTCGTGAATTTCGCCTCGGCGAAATCGTTTCCAGACGTGATTGACTTCGATGGCGACGTTGGACATGGGAAGTAGGGACTAGGGACTAGGGACTAGGGACTAGGGACTAGGGACTAGGGACTAGGG
>JABMRP010000382.1 GCA_013202535.1 Planctomycetota bacterium | reverse complement strand
CGAGAGGCTCCCGAAGGCCACAAGAAAGAGGATTTCGTGTTCCTCTCCGGCACCAAGGTTCGCGAGATGCTCTCCGCCGGCGAAGATCTGCCGCCCGAGTTTGCCCGGCCCGAGGTTGCCAAAATCCTCATGGCCCATTACCAATCGGAGGCGTAGGACCGACCCGTCCTCCGCGAGAGTGCCATGGACCTGATCACCATCAGCAGGAAGAGCGGCCAGGAGTTCAGTATCGGCGTGCGCGGACATGACGTGACGTGCGACATGTCGGCCAACGACGGAGGCCACGATGGTGGGCCTTCGCCGGTCGAACTCATGGCCGGTTCGCTGGGCGCGTGTATCGCGATGATGGTTCAAGGCTACTGCAATCGGCACGGCTATGAGGGCGACGTCGAGGTCAGCCTGACCTTGGAGTTGGCCGATACCCCCAAACGAGTTGGGGGCTTTGTGGTCGACGTGGAATTGCCAAAAAGCGTTCCCGACGATAAAAAGGACGTAATTCGACGCATGGCCGAGCGTTGCCCGGTCCATGAGACGTTTCGAAACCCACCGCGAGTGGATATTGACATCATGTAACCCGCGCGGGGTCCGGCATTGGTGCTCCCGGCGCTAGAGACCGGCCCCAGGAAAGGAGAAATCCAATGGAACAAAAAGAATTCGGCGGCAAGATGCTTGAGATCGACGAGGACGGCTTCATCCAGGATCCGGATCTGTGGGATAAGGCCGTGGCCAACGACATTGCCAAAACCGAAGGCGTCGACGAAATGACCGACGATCACTGGGTCGTGGTCAACTTCCTGCGGGATTACTACATCGAGTTCAACATGGCTCCGATGATCCGCAAGCTCTGCAAGTCGACCGGTTTTAAGCTGAAGCAGATCTACGAGCTTTTCCCCAGTGGTCCCGCCAAAGGGGCCTGCAAGGTAGCCGGCCTGCCCAAACCGACCGGTTGCGTGTGATTTCGTTGCCGGAGACCGGATAATGACGTTCGGCGAACTGTTGCGAGAAAACGGAGATGCCATCGTACGGCGGTGGCTCGACGACGCATTGTCGACCTACTCCAAGGATTCTTCCGCCGCCTTCAAGCGGCGGAAGGATCCGTTTGGAAATCCGGTCGGCCATGCGTTGCGGGTTGCCACGGCCACGATCTTCGAGACGCTGCTGGCCGAGACACTCTCCAACGCGTCAGAATCCAATGCGTCAGAATCCAATGCGTCAGAATCCAATGCGACGGAATCCAATGCGACAGAACCCGCCAAGATGCACGAGCACCTGCGCGAGGTCGTCAAGATGCGGGCGGTGCAGCAGTTTTCGGCTTCCCAGGCCGTCGGCTTTATCTTCCGCTTGAAGCAAGCCGTGCGAACGAAACTGGAAGCAACGGTCGGCGACTCGCGGTTCCCCGCGGAGTTGGTACAGTTCGACCAGCGGGTCGACCGGATCGCGATGGAAGCTTTCGACATCTACGTGGAATGTCGGGAGCGGCTTTCCGAACTTCGCATCAACGAAGTCAAGCGACGGGTGGCGTGGGTTGTACACAAGATGGACCAGCGTGGTGTTGATCCGGAGTTGGCCCCGGCCGATTCCGAGTGACGGAGTCCAAGAGTACGAACGCGAGGCGAGAGGATCTCCGATGAATGTTTTGATCTCCCTGGCAGCCGTGGGCGGTCTGTTTTTGCTGGGCACTCTCGGCGGTGCGCCGGGGATGGGTTGGATTTTCGGGGTCGTACTTCCCTACCTTGCCGTGGGGATCGGTATCGGCGGCCTGATTTGGCGCGTCATGAGTTGGGCCAACGTCCCCGTTCCCTTCCGCATCCCCACGACCTGCGGTCAGCAGAAGTCGCTGCCGTGGATCAAGAGCAATCCGCTGGAAAACCCCCACAACGGCCTGACCGCCGTGGGAAGAATGGCCCTGGAGGTCCTCTTCTTCCGCTCGCTGCTGCGAAATACCAAGGCCGAAGTGATCGACCAGCGCCGCCTGGTCTATACCAGCGCCCCGTGGCTCTGGATCGGGGCGATGGCCTTTCACTGGTCGTTTCTGATTATTCTCGTCCGGCACCTGCGGCTGCTGGCCAATCCGGTGCCCTGGTGTGTGACGTTCTTACAACGGGCCGACGGGTTTCTCGAGATCGGGTTGCCGGTGATTTACGTGACCACGGTCCTGTTCCTCGCCGGGCTGGCCTACTTGTTGGCTCGACGCCTGGCCTCGCCCCAGTTGCGATACATCTCGCTGGCCGGCGACTACTTTCCCCTGTTTCTGTTCCTGGGGATCGGCATCAGCGGATTCTGGCTGAGGCACTGGACGAAGACCGACATCGTCAGCGTCAAGCAAGTCGCCGTAGGCCTGTCCGGGTTCTCGTTCGACTCTGACGCGCTGGCCGCGGCCGGTTCGCTGTTCTACGGCCACTTGTTCCTGGTTTGCGTGCTGCTGGCCTACTTCCCCTTCAGCAAGCTGAGCCACTTCGCCGGCGTGTTCCTCAGCCCCACCCGCAACATGGCCAATAGCAACCGAAGCGTCAGGCACGTCAACCCCTGGGACTATCCCGTCAAGGTACATCCTTACGATGAGTACGAGGACGAATTTCGGGAAAAAATGAAGGGTGCCGGAGTCCCGGTAGAAAAGGAATAGCGATGCCCAAGCCGGATGAAATGAGCTACTACCAGCAGGAAGACCTGCTGAATATCGACGCCACGCCGCCGAAGACCGGCTGGATGGACACGCCGGTGGATCTACGGCCCGGTTCCTTCATCTACCCCGGAAAAGCGAAGAACCTGAAGATCCTCGACTTGCCCAATCCGCGAGACTGGGCCATCGGTGACGACGACTGGAAGCTGCCCGAGGGTTGGAAAAAAACGGTCCTGGAGGGGATGGCCGACCGGCTGAGCAAGTACCGCTCGTTCAAGCTCTTCATGGATACCTGTGTCCGTTGCGGTGCGTGCGCCGACAAGTGCCACTTCTTCATCGGCGGCGGCGATCCGAAGAACATGCCCGTGCTGCGTGCCGAGTTGCTGCGGTCGATCTACCGCAAGGAATTCACGGTCATGGGCAAGATCCTCGGCAAGCTGGCCGGCGCCCGAGAGCTTACTGAAGACGTGATCAAGGAGTGGTTCTACTACTTCTACCAATGCACCGAATGCCGGCGCTGCTCGGTCTTCTGTCCGTACGGAATCGATACGGCCGAGATCACCATGATTGCCCGCGAGTTGCTCGGCCTGCTGGGGCTCTACATCAACTGGTCCATCGAGCCGGTCGCCAACTGTTTCCGGTTGGGAAACCACCTGGCCATTCCCCCGCACGGGATGATGGACACCCTGGAGTTCATGGTCGGCGACATTGAGGAGGCCACCGGCATCCGCGTCGATTTGCCCGTCAATAAGAAGGGCGCCGAGGTGCTCTTCGTCACCCCCTCGGGCGATTTCGTTGCCGATCCGGGTATCTACACCTGCATGGCGCAGATGCTCCTGTTCCACGAACTGGGGATCGACTACACCTTCAGCACCTACGCTTCCGACGGTGGAAACTTCGGGCTGTTCACCTCCCACGAGATGATCAAACGGCTCAACGCCAAGGTTTACGCCGAGGCCAAGCGGCTTGGGGTCAAGTGGATTCTGGGCGGCGAATGCGGGCACATGTGGCGGGTGATGCACCAGTACATGGACACCATGAACGGGCCGGCCGATTTCCTCGAAGTGCCCAAGTCGCCGATCACCGGCACGGTCTTCGACCACGCCAAGTCGACCAAAATGATCCACATCATGGAGTTTATGGCCGACTTGATTAAGCACAACAAGCTGAAGCTGGATCCCTCGCGAAACGACCACATCCGGGTGACCTTTCACGATTCCTGCAACCCGGCCCGGGCGATGGGTATCCTCGAAGAGCCACGCTACGTGCTCAACGCCGTCTGCAACAACTTCTTCGAGATGCCCCGAAATACGATCCGCGAGCAGACATTCTGCTGCGGTGGCGGCGCCGGTCTGGGGACCGACGAAAACATGGAAATGCGACTCCGCGGCGGACTGCCCCGGGGTAACGCCGTCCGGCACGTCCAGGAGAAGCACGGCGTCAACCAGCTTGCCGCCATGTGTGCCATCGATCGGGCGACCCTGGTCACGGTCTGCGACTACTGGGCACCCGGCGTGCTGGTCACCGGCATCAGCGAACTCGTGGCCAACGCCATGGTTTTCACCGGTGAAAATGAGCGAAAACAGAATCTCCGATTGGAGGATATCCCCGGTCGGGAAGAAGACGAGCCACGAGAGGGAGACGCCAACGATGAATGACAAACCCAAGATCATTGTCGGTCTGGTTGTGGTCCTGGTCGCCGCGACGTTCCCCTTCTGGTACACGCTGGCCAAGGGACGCGACGTCCTGCCGGAGGATCGGGAACGGCCCAGTGAAGGCTCGCGGTGTGTCATGGACGACCCGGTCGCCAACCACATGCAAGTGCTCAATACATGGCGAGACGAAGTGGTCCGCGAGGGCGACACGGAACAGATCAAGGTCGACGGCAAGAAGTACCACAAGAGCCTGACCGACGGCTGCCTGCAGTGCCATTCCAGCCGGGAGGACCACTGTGATCGATGCCACGAATATGCGAACGTCGAGCTCACTTGCTGGGAATGTCACCTCGGTTCAAAAGGAGACTGAGCGATGAAAGAGAATAGACGCAGTTTCCTGAAGAAAGCCGGCTACACGGCGCTGGGCGTCGGTTGCGGGCTGCCGCTGTTGGGCGCCGGTTGCGGCCACGCTCAGGCCGAGCCGGGATCGGTCAGCCAATGGGCCATGGTGATCGACCTGAAGAAGTGCGCGTGCGAGCACGTCCGCAAGGCGTGCATCGACGCTTGCCACGAAGCGCATAACGTACCGAAGATCGATGAGCCCAAACACGTGATCGACTGGATTGCATCCGAAGAGTACCAGCACGTCTTCCCCGACCAGACCCACGCGAATACCGATCCGGACACGAAGAAATTGCCCGTGCTGGCGCTGTGCAACCACTGCTCGGTTCCGGCATGCACGAAAGTGTGTCCCACCGGGGCGACGTGGAAGCGGAAGAAAGACGGGCTGGTGATGATGGACATGCACCGTTGCATCGG